>CAIRDL010000523.1 GCA_903877345.1 uncultured Oscillochloris sp.
GGAGGGATGAGATCTTTGATACAATTCCACTGGCGGTTGGGTAGGTTTGGTACTTCATACCCCAAGTGTACCCGAAACTTTCTTGTGACCGCCATCACAACCCCTTTTCAGACGGCTTCTCAGAGCTTTGTGACGGGATTGGAGCGTGATAAAAGCGGCCGTGATCGCCGCCCTGCCCCTGCCCTTCAGCAATGGCCAGGTCGAGGGCCAGGTCAACCGCCTGAAGGTGATCAAGCGCTGCATGTATGGGCGGCGCAGAGACACACTGACGCCCCCGGTTGTGCTGCCGGGGGCGTCATCCGTTGCCAATCGGTCTCAGCCTGCGGTGGTCACCACCGGCCAGACTGCGTAGAGGCCATCTTGCACCGTAAACCCCTCCCACCGCCACCGGCTCCCACTCCGGCGACGAGTACCGTCGGGCCTCCGTAGCGGACTGGATGGGGGCACGGTGTACGCCTTCATGCCCTCCGTCACGGTACGCACCCCGGTCGTGAGCATCAGGACGCGGGAAACCGGGGGTCGCAGGGCGAGGGGAAAAGGAGGGCTGGACAGGGGTTCAGTTTACACAGCTGCGAGGAGCTTGCTTGTGCGTGAGCCACCGAATCCCCAGTTCATCGAAATCGTGGCCGACACCCTGGTGGAGATGGACGTGACGACGCCCGAAGCGCGGCTCGCCTTGGCCGACCTGGCGCACGCCCCCGGTTTCTCGCGGCTGGCGGCGGCAGCCCTGGAGGCGTGGGCGGTCAGCGCCCAGCGCATTGAGCCGGTGCCGGACAACCCCAAAGCCGTGCGGGCTATCCGCGACCTACGAACCCAAGCCGCGCACCTCGATGCGCTCCTGTCCTCCCGTCAGGCGTTGCCCATCGTGCGGGAGAGCCTCGCCGCCCTGTGGCTTGACCCGACCTTCGCCGCGCTCTGGCGGGTGGCGCACCAGGCCCACGCCCGGAAAGGAAGCCCCCTGGATTCTACGTCACCGGCGGGCCAGTTCATGCGAACCATCTTCGCCGCCTTGGCCCAACTGGAGCGCGACCAGATCGTGAAGCGCACCACCGATGGACGCACAGCACGCGGGCGAAAGGACGGCGAGTTGGGCGGGAGTTTGCCCTTGGGCTACCGGCGCGAGGGCGGGGTGGTCAAGGTGGACACCGTTGGTGCGGCTACGGCCCCACCTCAGTCAATTCTTCCCCCGGCGGAAGCGTGTCATCAGTGCCACCCTGCGCCAAGGCGCGGAGCCGCATAAACACATCCACCGAGAGCAGCACGCCCGTCGGATAGCCCTTCTGTGTCACGATGATGGGCCGCTGGCGCTCCTTGGCGCGCTTGATCAGCGCCGCCAGGGATGAGGCTGCCCGCGAGATGGGTACGACGCCGTCTTGTAGATCGACATCGAGGGACGGTAGGTTGGGCATGGTGAATTCCTTGTTCAGACACCGCATGTTCGTAGAGAGGAAAACGATGATACGCAGCATACCATGAAAACTGACCGCCGACCGCCGACTGCTGTCTGAAGCGGTCAGCGGTTAGCGGTCGCAACGGGGCCGCACCCAGTGGTCTGGGGAACGTCACATTTGCGACGCACGCTGCTGCTAGACTGAGCCAAGGTGCGTGGCGCTGTTCCCGTCTTGTCTACGTAGAGGTACCTCCTCGGCCATCACGCATCGATCACCTTCCGGCAGTGATTTCCTTCTATACAATCCTCGTCATTTGGGCTGACGAACTGCTATACTGGCGGGCATGTCCGTCTCCCGTGTGGGCTTGTGTTGGTCGCAGCGGTGCCGCATATGCTCATGCAGCGCAGGGAGCCCGTGACAAGTGGGAGCACTCATGGTTCACCCCACCCCACCCAAGGATCTGCCCATCCCTTTTCCCCCGCTCTCCGTGATGCACGCCCGCGTGACCTATCGCCTCTTGGCGGCAACGACGCTGCCGCCCTCCAAAGGCGCGCTGTTGCGCGGCGGCTTCGGCTACGCCTTCCAGCGCATCGCATGTCCGCCGTCCTGTTGGGGGCGTGCCGAGGCATGTCCCACCACGCTGCTTTGCCCCTACCGTTGGGTCTTTGAGACACCGCACCCCGCAGGCATCCCGCACCTGCACGACCTTCAAGATATCCCCCGTCCCTTTGTCATTGAGCCGTCGCTCGATCACCAACGTCAGTACGCTGCGGGCGCAAGCCTGGAGTTCGGCCTGACGCTGATTGGTCGCGGCATTGATTATGTGCCGTATTTCCTGCTTGGTTTTGCCCAACTTGGCGCGACTGGCCTCGGGCGCGATTTGGCCCCAGCCCGCCTCGAGCGGGTCGAGGTGCTGGAGCCGTTCCAACCTGTTGGGACGCCCAACGCCCGCTTTCAGCGGCGCCGCTGGCCGCCTCCACCGACCGGCACGAGCGACGGTGCGCCA
>CAIRDL010000524.1 GCA_903877345.1 uncultured Oscillochloris sp.
CAGAATCCGAACGATTCGCGGGGTGCGCTGGGTGTGGCTCTTGGGCGACAGTTTACGCTTAGCAGTGCGCCGGGGAACGGGCTGGTCTGGCCTGGGGGCGGCTTGCTGGCGGCCTATGCGCTGGGCCTTGTGCTGCTCTGGCTGGCCGTGCGGGTGCTGAGGTTCGCCCGCAACACGGCCCTACGGCTGCTGCTGGTGCCGCTTGGCGCCGTGCTGCTGCTTGCCGTCCTGGTGCCGCCGCGCCTCGCGGTGAGCAGCGGGTGGGCGCTTGAGGCAGCCTTGCTATCCTTGGTGACGGCGGGCGTTTGTGCGTTGGGACTGCCACCGCTGTTGGCGCGTTGGGGTTTAGCGCCGCCACCAGCGACACAACGCTGGCTGCTGTTGTTAATGGTCTTGACGTTCGTGCTGAAGTATGGTGGACAACTGCACCCCGTTGCGATGCCAGGTGATATGCAGTTGCACATCAATCGTTGGCTCCTGACCATTTGGGGGCAAATTTACATCCCGGCGCAACATCGTGGGCTGCCGTTCCCTTTCCCAAACGGATGGTACATTTTACTGGCCCCCTTGAGTCCAATAGGGCTGCCACTAAGGGTGATTTTTGCGGTTACAGCGGGCCTAGCCGAGGCGCTAAGTGTCCTGCTTTTTTATCTGCTAACAACCCGGCTCACTGGCAGCAGCCGGGGCGGGTTGCTTGCAGGACTCATCGCTGCCATCAGCCCCATGCCGATGATGAACGTCTGGTGGTCATTTCAGACTCAAGTGGGCACGCAACTGCTGACGCTGCTCCTGCTGACGCTGCTGATCGTGCGTTGGCCGCAGTACGGTACGTTGGCGGCGGGTGTGCCGGTGCGTTGGTGGCTCGCGCTGCTGTTCATTCTGGTCGCCTTGGGCCACATCGGGGCTTTCATCAACACGGGGCTAGTCGGGCTGTTGGCGCTGCCGTGGCTCTGGTGGCGCGCCCGCACCGCTGAGGCGCGGACAGGCGTGCGGCAGTTGCTCTGGGCGGGAGCGGTGGCGGCGGGCTTTGTGGTCGCGTTTTACTACAGCGCCTTTGCGACGCTGATTGTCACGCAGGTGGGTGAAGTGGCGGCAAGCGGCACCTTGGGGGACACAGAACGCGCGGCGGTGGCGCAGGCCGTGTGGCTCCAAGCGCTGTGGACGGAGGGCGTGGTTGGGCTGAACGGCGGCTTTTTGGTGCTCTTCGGGCTTGTTGGGGCGCTGCTGATCAGTTGGTCGGCGCGTCTGCGGGGTAGCATCGTTGGCCCGCTGGTGTGGCTGACGTTTGCCGTGGGGCTGGCGCAGGCCATCCTGCCGCTCATCACGCACTCGACCATCACGACGCGCTGGCTGACCTTTGCGGGTTGGGCGTTGACGGTGGGTGCGGCGCTGACGGTGTTGCGCCTGCGGCAGCGCGGGTGGGCGGGGAAAGTCGTGACGGGGTTGGCTTTGGCGTCGGTCGCCTGGCTGACGCTGACGGTCTGGGCGGCGGCGATGGGGCTGAACCAGCCGCCGCTTGAGCCGTTTTAGATTGTAGGCACTACCGCAAAAGTAACGCTGTGAGGCGTCTTGTCATGCTGAGCGCAGCGAAGATACGGTATTGTTTGTCAAGGGCCAATGTGGACGAGTTTGGTGAGACGCCTTCGGCGACCGGATGCGACCAGCCCACCCCAAGCCCGTCGCGTGGGATGCGCGACGGCAGCC
>CAIRDL010000525.1 GCA_903877345.1 uncultured Oscillochloris sp.
TGATGCCGCCCGAGGCGCTGCCCGACGCAACCGCTACGTCGTTCACCTTCACCGTGGCCGTGGTATCGCTGACGGTGGGCGTGACGGTGAGGCTGAGCACACTATTGGCGACGATGGAGGTGTAGCTAAAGGTGCCAGTGGCGAAACTCGGGCTGAGCGTGGCGGTGGTCAGCGCCAGGTCGCTCAGGTTAGCGTTGGTGGACGCTAGCTCAAAGGCATACACCCTCCCGCGCGAGATACCACCCCCGGCGCTCAAAGTTGCGCCAACCATGACGGTGCTGCCATCAGTGTTGATGGCGAGGGCCGAGCCAAGGCTGTCGCCGACCACGCCGCTGGTCGCCGTCAGTTTGGCAGCGGGGGTGCTACTGGTGGCCCAAGCGCTGGCCGTCGCTTTGGTGAAGACATACGCTGCCCCCGTTCTAACACCGTCCACGCTGACGCCGTTAGTGGCACCAACGACAAGCGTGTTGCCATCTGGACTCAGCGCCACGGCGTAACCGAAGGCCTCCATGCTTAAGCCGCCACTCGCCAATGTGGCCGTGGGGGAACTAGTGTCAACCCAACCGGTGATCGGTTTGGCGAAGACATAGGTCTTCGCGATGCTCGGTGCACCCACGACAATGGTGCTGCCATCAATGTTCAGCGTCACCGCCTTGCCGACCTGGTTGCCGTTTATGGCACCGGTCACGCTTAGTTGGGCCGTGGGGGTACTGCTGTCAGCCCAACCGCCGCCCTTGGTGAAGACATACGCTGCCCCCGGACTGGTGACTGGTGAGGCGTTGCTGGGTGCGCCAGCGACAATCGTGCTGCCATCGCCACTCAGCGCCACGGCGTACCCAAGGATGTCATTATTTATCGCCCCGGCATTGGACAGGGTAGCATCGGGGGCGGTCGTGTTGCCCCAGGTGTTTCCGGGTCTAACGAAGACACGCACCGACCCGCATGCGGCAATACAAGTGGGGCTGTTGATAGGATCGTTGGGCCCACCAGCGACGATGGTGTCGCCATTGGGACTCACCGCCACCGCTGAACCGAGATTCCCAAGTGCGCCGATCACCGTTAGGATGGCGGTGGGGAGCGTACTGGAGGCCCAACCACCACCTGGTTTGGCGTAGACATACACGTTCCCGATGCCACCGTTGGCGTAGGGTGCCCCAGCGACAATGGTGTTCCCATCGGTGCTGATCGCCACCGCGTAGCCAAGTTTGTCGTCGTTTGCGCCAGCACTGTAGGTCATCTGGGTGATCGGGGTGGTACTGCTCGTCCATCCGCCTACAGGTTTGGTGTACACATAGACCGCGCCGCGTGCAGTACCGCCCACGGCCCCGGCGTTGTTGGGGGCACCAACCACGAGGGTGTTGCCATCAGGCGTCATGGCGATGGCCGAGCCAATTTGGTCGTTGTCGGCGCTGCCGCTAAGGGCCGCAACTTGGATCAAGGGGTCAATCGTCAGCGGGTAGGTGGCGGTAGCGTCATCCACGCTAATCGCCAGGGCAGCGCCATGCCGTGTAAAGCGGGCGCTCAAGGCGCGCCCGGTGGCGTCGAAGGCGAGCAGACTGTCGTAGCGCAGTGTACTGACGCCAGCGGCATTCCGCAGTTGCAGCCCTTGGCCGTCAGCCATCACGTCACCGCGCAGTTGGCCTGCCTCGGCGAAAGTGAGCAGCAGCGGTCCAGCGCCAGTCGGGCGGGCAGCGACGGTCCAGCCCTGCTCGAGGCCGCCGGGGCCAGCGATGTACCAAGCTTCGATCCCGTTGAGGGCGAAGCGCGCTTGGTTGGCCTGAAGGACAGCGGGCGTTGCGCCGGTGGGTGCCGTCAGCGTTGCGGCGCGGCCCCAACCACTGAGCGTCCAGGCCCA
>CAIRDL010000526.1 GCA_903877345.1 uncultured Oscillochloris sp.
CGGTGGTTGTGCGGATTCATGCCGAGACCCCTCGCTGCGCTCGGGGTGACAGGCGAGAACGTTTCTCCCGGCACCACTGGCCGACGGGGCATTTAGTACTCAGGGTGACAGCGTTCCTTCTGCTCTACTGCCTAAAATCTACAATCTACAATCAGCAAAGAGAACTTATGAGCGCTCCTGCCTCAAGCCAGACGGTTCGTATTCCTGAGGGCACGGCCCTGTTGCTGCTGAACGACGGCGTGACCTCGCGCACGTTGGCGGTGGGCGCGCAGGCGCTCCGCATCGGGCGGGCGGCGGATAACGAGATTGTGATCGGGCAACCCTTCGTTTCAAGCCACCACGCTCGCATCGAGCCTGAGGGTGCCGCGCATGTGATTGTTGATCTGAACAGCACAAATGGACTTCTCGTGGCGGGGCGGCGCGTCACTCGCCACCAACTCCGCGACGGCGATACGGTGCGCATTGGCGACAGTTCGCTCGGCATCCTCGTGACGATGGTCTACCTTAACCCCCAGGTACCGGCTGCCCCGCCGGAAACGTACCAGCGCTTTGCGCTGACCCCTGGGCAGAAGCAGTTTACGCTTGGGCGCGTGGGTTGCGACATTGTGCTGGACAACCCCAGCATCTCGCGCTTTCACGCCCAGCTTGATCTGCTCCCCGACGGTCATTTCCTGCTCCGCGATACGGGCAGCAGCAACGGCACCTTCGTCAACGGGCAACGCATCACCCAGCACAGGTTGGCCGTCGGTGACAACATCCAGGTTGGCCCTTTCAAGCTGACCTTTACAGGAAACGAACTTGAGCGCTCAGATCAGCGTTCGGCCCTGCGGATCAGTGCCCATAACCTCGCCTACATCGTTGGTGGACAAAAGGCCACCAAGCAACTTTTGTACGATGTTTCGCTGGTGATCGAACCCCGCGAGTTCGTGGCGCTCGTCGGTGGGAGCGGTGCCGGGAAGAGTACGTTGCTCAAGGCGCTGGCCGGGGTGAACGCCCCGAGCGGCGGCGGGGTGCGTTTCAATGGTGAGGATCTGTACGGCCATTACGATAGCTACCGCACCTTAATCGGTTACGTGCCTCAGGATGACACCATCCATCGCACCTTGCCGGTCAACCGCGCTCTCGCCTACATCGGTCGGCTGCGCTTGCCCACCGACACCAGCGCCACCGAGATCGGCCAACGCGCCGATCAGGCGCTTGATCTGATGGAACTGGGCGAACACCGCCTCAAGCGGGTAGAGAATCTTTCGGGCGGCCAGCGCAAGCGCGTCTGTATTGCCGCTGAACTGATTGCCGAGCCGGGAGTCTGCTTCCTCGACGAAGCCTCTAGCGGCCTCGATCCCGGCCTTGAGAAGCGGCTCATGTTTACCCTGCGGCGACTCGCCGACGCGGGCAAGACGGTGGTGCTGGTCACGCATGCCACCGAGAACATCGCCCAGTGTGATTTGGTCGCCTTCATGTCGCGGGGGCGCTTGGTCTTTTTTGGGCCACCCGCCGACGCGCTGAGCTTTTTCAACATTAACAGCGACAACTTCGCTGACATTTATCTGAAGTTGGAAGGCCAGGCTGACCCGCAGAGCCAGTTGATTCAGAACGACCTGCGAGCCGAATACGCCGCTTGGCAGGCGGCTCACCCGCAAGCCGCCGAGCCGCCCCGTTTGGCGGAGCTTTGGGAGCAGCACTTTCGCCAGTCGGCAGCCTATCAAACCTATGTGGTCGCCCGCCTCGCCCAAGTGCCTGCCGCAGCGCAACCCACCGCCGCCGCACCGAAGGGCCGCAAGACACGCTTCTCGCCGTGGCGTCAAATGCAAACCCTGACGCGGCGCTACCTCGACGTGATTTTGCAAGACCGCCGCTACCTGTTGCTGCTGCTGCTCCAAGCGCCGCTGATCGCCATGCTGGTCGCCCTCGTCACGCCCCGCGACGCCCTGACCGGCGTCTTGGCTGAAGGGCTGATCCAGCGTAACGAAGCCCGCAAACTGCTCTTCATGCTGATGACCGCCGGCCTCTGGTTTGGCGTCTCGAACGCGGCCCTTGAAATCGTCAAGGAACGCACGATCATCGGGCGCGAATGGCTGGCGAATTTGCGCGTCGGCGCATACCTGACCTCAAAGTTCGCCACGCTCGCCCTGTTGGCCTTGGTGCAGACCATCGCGCTGCTGCTCATCGTCGCGGCCAAAGTTGACCTGAGCCTGACCGACGCCCCATTGCTGCCCGCCGTCTTCGGCCTCTTCATCACCCTGACGCTGACCACTCTTGCGGCAACGGCCCTCGGCTTAGCGATGAGTGCGCTCTCACGCACCGCCGAACAATCCGCCAGTGCCATCCCGCTCCTCATCATCCCCCAACTGCTCTTCGCCGGTCTGCTCTTCAAAATTGATCAACCCCTGACGCAAATCCTCTCCTGGTTTATGATCAGCCGCTGGAGTATGGATGCGCTAGGCACGAGCGTGCGCCTGATGGGGACGTGCGACCTGCCCAATATTGTCGCTGGGCGACCGGCATGTCTGGAGACCGCCACCTCCGACTCCTTCCTGCCTGCAGCGCTCAGCCTGGGCGAGCAACGGTGGTTCATCGCCTTTACGCCCACCGCCGAACACCTGTGGATCCTGTGGGCCATTCTGGCTGGGTTTAGCGCCGCCGGTATCGCCGCGACTATCTGGCAACTGCGTCAGCGCCAACATAAGTGAAAGTAGAGGCGTCGGTTGACGACAGCCCCGACCTGTTACAAGTGTGGCGTGACTGTCGGTGCCAGCGTGCGCCACTGCAAAAACTGCGGCGTGCCATTGCTGATCGAGGAGCGTTACCGCATCCTGAGTGATCTGGGCAGCGGTGGCTTTGGTGTGGTCTTAAAGGTGCGCGACCTGCGGCTGGATCGCCTCTGTGCGCTCAAGGTCATCAACCACGCCCGCATTGATCAGCAGGAGCAGACTCGGATCGAGGTTGACATCCTGAGTAAGCACGCCCAGACGCTGCGTTTTATTCCCGCAGTTTACGATTTTTGGGGCGACAAAAACCGCAGTTACCTCGTCATCGAATTTGTCGAAGGCAGCACACTCAACCAGGCCCGCACGCTGCCGTGGCCGGTAGATGAGGTCGAGGCGTTCTTACGCGAACTCCTAGCCGACCTCTATGAACTCCACAGCCGTCGCATCGTCCACCGTGACCTGAAGCCGCAGAACATCATGCGTCAGGCCAACGGCCACTACATGCTGATTGACTTCGGGATCTCGAAGTACGGCGAGGCAACGATGCGGGGTGCCAAAGCGGCCTCGCTCAACTACGCGCCCCCCGAACAATTCAAGGGCACGACCGATGGGCGCTCTGACCTCTACAGCCTTGGGGCGACGGCGTACCTCCTGCTGACCGGCCAACTCATTCCCGATGCCTTTGTCCGTGCGAAAGGCACCGCGATTGCATGGCCGAGCCAACTGGGCCTCACGCTGCGGCCTGAGTTTGAGCGCACCCTTCAGTGGATGCTGGAACTAGACCCGGCGCAGCGCCCGCCCGGTGCTCGCGAGGCGTTGGCTGCGCTGGCCGAAGAGCGGGTGCGCCCGTTGCCCCCGCCGGTCTTCCCGCCGCCGCCCGCGCCGCCGACCCGCAACAAATACCTGCTCCCCGCCAGCCTCACCGGGGGCGTCGCTGCGGGTGGTCTCGCCCTTGCTCTGTTCCTGTCCAACCGGGGGCCAAGCCTGCCGACCGAGCCGACCGTCACCGCTTCGGCGGTCGCAGGGCAGCAAGCTCTTCTGGGGCAGGAGAGTGGGACAAGCGGGGCTACCGCGACGCCGACGGCATTCCCCACCTTAACCGCGACGCCGACGGCGTTCCCCACCTTAACCGCGACGCCGACGGCGTTCCCCACCTTAACCGCGACGCCGACGGCGTTCCCCACCTTGACCGTCATAACGGCGGCAACACCCACGCCGACGCTAACCCCTAAGCCAATCCGTACCACCGCGCCGGCCGCCACGACTGTGCGAGAGGTATCGCCGCCGCTTGTGGGTGAACGCGCCCCCGCGTTTACGCTCAGCGATGCCAACGACAAGCAGGTGGCTCTCGATCAGGAGTTGCAGGATCATCGCACCGTGGTGCTGATCTTCTACTACAGCGACACCTGAGGGGCCTGTCTTACGCAGCTCGGTGAGCTTGCTCAGTGGTACGAGAAATTTGTGCGGAAAGACGCGCAGGTGTTGGCACTTGCGCGGCAAGATCGCGCCGGAGCGCAGCGCACCGAGGCGAACGTGAGCCAGGGCTTGCCGACTGGCAGTGTGCCTTACCCCATCTTGGCTGATCCTGACGGGGCAGTCGCCCAGGCATACGGTGTGGCGAATGCCTCCGCTTATGACACGCCGGCAGTTTTCGTCATTGACGCTCAGGGCAAGGTACTCTGGCGGGAAATCGCGGTGCAGATTGACAATCGGCCAGGTGCCCTCGAAATCCTCAACCATGTGCCCTAAGTACCCCCAGCGCTGCGTCTGAAGTTTCACGGGTGCGCCGGGTGGCTTCAACCACCCGGCGCGTGCTTTTGACGTGGCCCTGAATACGACCGCCGACTCGACTACACACGGATTTAGTGTATAATGGAATGAGTATCATACCTGAATGATATGACAGTGTAGTCGAAGGAAGGCGAGCAGAGCCATGAAGAAGCTAGGCTCCACA
>CAIRDL010000527.1 GCA_903877345.1 uncultured Oscillochloris sp.
AGCTCGCCCATCTCTGTGCCAAGGGTCGGCTGATAGCCCACCTGCGAAGGCATGCGCCCAAGCAGCGACGAGACCTCGGAGCCTGCCTGCACGAAGCGGAAGATATTGTCTACGAAGAGCAGAATGTCGCGGCCCTCGTCGCGGAAATACTCGGCCATCGTCAGGGCGGTGAGGCCCACGCGCAGACGGGCACCGGGCGGCTCATTCATCTGGCCGAAAACCATCACCGTCTTGTCGAACACGGTGGTGGTGGGGTTAATCTGGGCCTCTTTCATCTCGTGGATGAGGTCATTGCCCTCGCGGGAGCGTTCGCCCACGCCGGCAAAGACCGAGTAGCCCGACTGTTCTTTGGCGATGTTGGCGATCAGTTCTTGGATGACCACCGTCTTGCCGACGCCCGCACCGCCGAAGATGGCCGTCTTGCCGCCCCGCGTGAAGGGGGCGATCAAGTCAATCACCTTGATCCCCGTCTCGAAAACCTGCGCCTCAGTGCTCTGCTCCTCAAACGAAGGTGCCTCGCGGTGAATCGGGCGGCGCTCGACATTGGCGGGGACTTCACCCGCATTATCAATCGGGTCGCCCAACACGCTGAAGACGCGGCCCAGGGTCTTCGGGCCAACCGGCACCGAAATCGCCTTGCCGGTATCAATCACCGTCAAGCCCCGGCGCAAGCCGTCGGTGGAACCCATTGCGACCGCCTTAACGCGGCCATTGCCAAGTTGCTGCTGCACCTCGCAGACCAAACGCCCGCCGGTTTCCAGCGGAATCTCCAGTGCGTTATAGATCTGGGGCACATGGCCCTGAGGAAAGTGTGCGGTAACGACCACGCCGATGATTTCGACGATAATTCCAGTTTGCTCAGCCATGCTCTTCCTCGCCCAGCCTTCGCTGGTACTACTCTGCCTGGGCGGCAGCCCCCGACGAGATTTCGCTCACTTCTTTCGTAATCGCGGCCTGGCGGGCCTTGTTATAGGTCAGGGTCAGATCGCGCACGAGATCCTTCGCGCTCTTCGTGGCATTCCGCATCGCCACCATTTGCGCCGAATAGAAGCTGGCGCTGGATTCGAGGATCGCCTGGTAGATTTGCGTCTCGACGTAGCGCGGCAAGACCACCCCCAGCACCTCTTCCTCGCTCGGCTCGTAGGTGAACACCTGATTGGTGCTCATCGGAGCCTCGGGGGTCGCTACCGGAGCCAGTTGTTTGAGCGCCGCCCGTTGCACCAGCGTATTGATATATTCGCTGTAAATGATGTAGAGTTCGTCGTAACGTCCGGCCTGGAAGCCTTTGATCGCGCCGACCGCCACGCCGAGGATGTCCTCGATCCGGGGCGAATCGCCCAGTTTGGTCATTTCGCCGACCAGCGTCAAGCCGTTGCGTACGGCGTAGTCGCGCCCTTTTTTGCCGTAGACAAAGACCTCGACGCTGCGGTTCTGCGCCCGTTGGTCGAGCATAAAACGCACGGCCCGGCGCAACACGTTCGTCACCAGACTACCGCACAGCCCCCGGTCAGGCGTGACGATGATCAGGCCGACGGTTTTGATCGTGGCGCGCTGTTCGAGGAGCGAACCCTTCTTCGCGGCCCCGACAACGCGGGCGGTCAGATCGCCCATCAGTTCGCGCATGCGCTCAGCATACGGGCGCGCCGCCAACACATTGCGTTGCGCCCGCCGCATCTTCGAGGCTGCCACCATCTCCATGGCGCGGGTGATCTGGCCTACGTTCTTTACCGAGCGGATGCGCCGTTTGATTTCGCGGCTAGAAGCCATATCAACTCCATTTTAGATTTTAGATCTGAGATTGTGGATTTTTGGCTTGGGCCAAACCAGGCTGACCATTCCGAAATCCAAATCCAAAATCATCAATCCAAAATCTAAAATCAGCTATAGTTGCTTGTGGCCTTGAATTCCTTGATCACACTGACCAGGGCGTTCTTCACCTCATCGGACGGAAACTTCCGGTCGAGGCGGTTGGTCGCGATCAGCTTCCGCACCTCGGGGTGGGCCGTCTTCAGGAACTGGATGAAGTCATCGCGCCAGGTGGTAATCTTGGCGACCGGCACATCATTGAGGTAGTCGTTATTGGCGGCGAACAAAATCGCCACCTGATCCTCAATCGGCTGCGGGTTGTACTGCGGCTGCTTGAGCAACTCTTGCAAACGCTGGCCCCGGTCAATCTGGGCCTTGGTCGTCGCATCAAGGTCGCTGGCGAACTGCGCGAAGGCCGCCAAGTCGCGGAACTGCGCCAACTCGCCCTTCAGCTTGCCAGCCACCGAACGCATCGCCCGCGTCTGCGCCGCCGAACCTACGCGGCTGACCGAGATACCGACGTTGAGCGCGGGGCGCTGACCAGCGTTGAAGAGGTCGGATTCCAGGTAAATCTGGCCGTCGGTAATCGAGATGACGTTGGTAGGAATGTAGGCCGATACGTCGTTCGCCTGGGTCTCAATCACGGGCAGCGCGGTCAGTGAGCCGCCGCCGTTCTCTTCGTTCAGGCGGGCAGCGCGTTCGAGCAGGCGCGAGTGCAGGTAGAACACATCGCCGGGGTAGGCTTCGCGGCCAGGGGGGCGGCGCAGTAGCAACGAGACTTGGCGATAGGCTACGGCGTGCTTGCTCAAGTCATCGTAGACAATCAGCGCATCCTTGACCAGCGTGCCGCCCAGTTTGACGCCATTCTCCATAATCTCTTCGCCCATCGCGCAGCCCGCGTAAGGAGCGATGTACTGGAGCGCGGCGCTGTCCGAGGCGGAAGCGGCGACGACGATGGTGTACTCCATCGCGCCGTACTTCTCGAAGATCCCGACCACCTGGGCAATCTGGGCGCGGCGTTGACCGATGGCAACATAAATACAGATCATCCCCTCACCTTTTTGGTTGAGGATGGTATCCACGGCCACGGCGGTCTTGCCGGTCTGGCGGTCGCCGATGATCAACTCGCGCTGCCCGCGACCGACGGGGATAAGCGCGTCAATGGCGACGATGCCCGTTTGCACCGGGGCGTCCACCGACTTACGGGTGATCACACCGGGGGCAATGCGCTCAATGGGGCGGATCGCCGTGGTGTTAATCGCCCCTTTGCCGTCCAAGGGCTGGCCCAAGGGGTTCACGACCCGCCCGAGCAAGCCTTGGCCGACGGGTACCGAAATAACTTGGCCGGTAGACGTGACGAGGTCGCCTTCGGCAATCGTCTCGTCATCGCCAAGCACAATCGCGGCGACGCCATCGTCCTCAAGGTTCAGCGCAATGCCGTAAATGGCCTCGTTGCGTCCAGCCTTAGCCGAGAACTCAAGCAACTCGGCGGCGACGACACGATCAAGGCCATCAATCCGGGCGACACCGTCGCCGACCGAGGCGACAGTTCCAACATTAACCTGGCGCGGATTCAGGTCAACGCCAGCCTTGATCCCGGCGCGCAAGCGGGTAATAAGGTCGTTGGTCACAGTCGTCATAGCTAAAATACTCTGTTCTTTACAGTAAACAACAGGCAACAGGCACTAGCGAGGGCCCAAGCCACACCCAGAACACCCGTCCGGTGTCCGGTTATCCCGTGGTCTGGAGGTCTGCTAGTCGCCCGCTGCCTGTTGCGGCTTGCTGCTTA
>CAIRDL010000528.1 GCA_903877345.1 uncultured Oscillochloris sp.
CTTTGCGTCTTTGCGGCTTTGCGTCTTTGCGGCTTTGCGTCTTCGCGTCAACAAGAGAACTTGATCTGACGCTAAGGCGCAAAGGCGCAAAGATCTGAAAAAGGCTTTGCGGCTTTGCGTCTTTGCGTCTTTGCGTCTTTGCGTCTTTGCGTCTTTGCGTCTCTGCGTCTTCGCGTCTTTGCGTCTTCGCGTCTTTGCGTCAACCCTCACGTCATTCATCTTCCCCCGCATCCCGCCTTACTGGGGTATGTAACGTTCGGCCTCAATATCCGACTCCGGATGATGATGCATGGTGGTTTTGACTCCTGGATAGGGACCGGGCAGGACACTGGGGCGCAGCCAGAGCCGCTGCCAGATGCGCCCATGCCCAAGCTGGCGTCGTGCGGCGCTCATTCCGCGCCCAAACAGGCTGCTCGTCGCACGTTCGGTTGGCGGCGGCAACGCTGGGGGCACCCGAATCCGGTCGGGCGTGGTCTCCAGCCGTGCGGCATCTTCCACCCGTGTGCCACAGCCGAGCACCCAGAGGGTGGCCACGGCCATGACCAACCAATGCCGCGCTACCCGTTCGGGGTCTTCGCGGCGGGTCATCTGCCACTGCCAGCCCAGGCTTTTCAAGGCACGAAATCCAAGCTCTATCCACATACGCAGGCCGTACCAACGCTGCTGTACCTCCGCTGGGGGCAGTGTCGTCAGCAAGACCCAGCGTTCTTTATGCCCCGGCCCCCACACGACGATCAAGGTCGCCGCCTGGCGGGCCTGCTCGCCAAAGATCACGGCCCGCCCCACCCAGGCGTGGCCCTCCTTCGGCACCAGCACGCTCGGGGTCACGGTCTGCTTCCATCCAGCGGGACGCACCTGACTGTCGGCAGCAATGCGGACCAGTGGCGTCAACTGGCGCTGCTGGAGGTGCTTCCAGAGCGTGGGGCTCCACAGCCCACGGTCGACCAGCACCAGGGTTCGCCAGTCGGCCGGGAACGCGGGATGCAGGTGGTCGATCAAGGCCAGGATGTGCGGCATCCAGGCGCCCGGTCCTTGGGCCGGCACAATAAACCAGGCCACCGGAATGGCACAGCCACGGTAGAGGACACTGATCACGAGGGCCACGACCCGGTCCTGATGCGAGACGGCATCGATCGCCAGCGGCAGCGTGGTACGGCCCTCCCACCAACTGATGACCCAGCGCAGCAGGAGTGGGAAACAGACCGTGACTTCCACCTGGCTGTGGCAGGGTCGAGCGTTGTCCGCGCCATCCTTCACCCACTCGCGCAAGCGCTGCCGCGCCGTCGCGCGGCGCATCAGCCCCTCCAGTTCGTTGAGCACGGCCGAGAAGCAGGCGCTCTTGGCCAGCACCGTGCCGTACACCCACAGGGCCAATCCGAGCACGTGGGCCGGCCGCACACCCGGCAACCGCTGCGTTCGCTGTTGCTGGAGCTGATACAATTCCCGTGGAAAGCGCATCTCTCTCCTTGGCTGATCGGTGATTTGATACCCGAATCATGCCATTGAGATGCGCTTTTCGTCAATCCTATCCTGTCGTTACATACCCCAGTAAGGGTTGGGGGTTGGGGGGCGGGGGTTGGAGATCACTGCTGCGGGTGCCCTGGGCGATGGGGCCCTCGATCCCCGCCCGTGGGCGATAGGTTGCTTTGAAGCCTTCCGTGTGTTGGCGTTGCCGTGCCGTCTGCAACGCCACAGAGGCGTCATGGGATCGAATCGTCAGGGAGCGTGATCGCGTCGAAGCGCCCCATTTGGAACGCACCGGACACGCGCGGCAATCGACGGTGGCAAAGCGAATGCTGACCACGGCGTGTACGTCGCAGTCGGTGGGTTCCTTCCATTTCATACTGGTCTTCCCCTGTGGGCAGGTGGCATGCTGCGCCTCCCTGTCAATCACAAAACACGACGCGGCAAACCCCTCGCCCGCGTTGGCTTGCCACCCAGGCTCAGGCGTGGTCGGCCCAACCAGATCAATCTGCTGCTGCTGACTATCCACCAACCGTTCGGCGGTCACGTACCCGGCATCGACCACATGGTCGCTGGGCAGCAGATCACGCGCGGCCACCTGATCCTGCACGATCCCGATCACCGCATGGTCTGGCGGCGTCGCCGGCGTGGTCAACCCATCCGTGAGCAGGTGGGGCAGCTTGGGATCGCATGTTTCGGTCAGATGGACTTTGTAGCCGACCCACTCCGTTTCGCGTTTCTTGCTGTAGCGCGCCTCTGGGTCATACGGCGAACTGATAAGGAGCGGGGCGGGTGGCAGATCCTCCGCCACCCGCCAGCGCATCGACTTCGTTGGGTTGACGGCATAAACCTGCTGCACCCACACCTGACGCAACACCTGTACCGCAGGCACGTCCCGCAGCCAGGTCGGCGCACTGGCGTCGTATAGCAATCCTATTGGAGTTGTTGCGTGGAGTCGAGCCTTTAGCCGGATAGGGCCGCCTAAAGGCTCGACTCCTTTTCATAACCTGTGTAGGATTGCTATAGATATGGGACAGGAGTGCTCGTCCATCCGTACCAACCTGCGCCGCGAGGGCATACCGCTGCTCCTTCCCTTCCGGGAGGCGGTACGCCGCGAAGGGGCGGCTGTAGCGCTCGACCATGCCGCTGGCACCCATGCCATCAGCCAATCTGGGGCGGTGGTCGCAAGCACATTCAACGCATGCCGGAGACTCTCCCCGACGTTCTCCAGCCGGTTGCGAACCGGGATCGCGGCCAGAATATGCGTCGAATCGGTGCGCTGACGCCCTCTGGGTTTCACATAGCCCTGTTCCCGAAACAGGGTGAGCATCGTCTCAAACAGCAGCAGTTCGGCGTTGCCCGCGATGAGCCGGGTGCGAAATTCACGTAACACCGAGGAGTCGAAGCCGGAGTCGGTCAACTCCAGCGCGAGGGCGTATTTCCAGTCGATCCGCCCGCGCACGGAGTCCGCCGTTTGGGCATCGGAGAGCCCTTCGGCAAACTGCATAATCGTGATGAGCGCCAGCTGCGCCGGTGCGTATGCGGGCTGGCCATCCTTGGGGAAGAGATGGGTGAAGTCCGGGTTGGTAAAGATTGGGCCAAGTGCGTCGCGCATCCGCATGGAGGGGGTGCCTTTGGGAAAGGCGGCACGAGCGACCTGCTCGGTCTGCTCAGGAATGATGCAAAACAGCGGCGCACGGAGCGACATCACATACCTCCAGGAGCTTCACCGACGCGGCCCACTGCCACGCTACCGCGTTGATACTACGACATTCCGGCGTGCGGTGCTGGGCTTCCCTCCCAGCAGCGGCCTTCCTGGCGAGGGTTCGCCAGCGGTATCTTCTTACCTGTATTTTACGAGCGCAGAGCGGCACCAACCGCTCTGCGCTCGTTGTTTGTTTTGGGGAAAGCTGATGCGTGATTCGTCATGCACGACCGGGCAGCGCCTTACCGTTGAGCCGGTTCGCAGGCTGGAAGCCTGCGCTACGAACGGCCTAACGAGTCAACAGGCCCGCGTCAAGCACCAACTGGGTGCCGGTCACGTAGCGGGCGCGGTCGGAGGCAAGAAACAACACCGCCGCGACCACATCGGCAGGTTCGATCCACGGCACGGGCAGCAGATTACCCGCCGAACGCTCGGCAATCGCCTCCGGTGTCGTGCCTTCGAGCGCGGCGAGGCCGTCGTTCATCGGCGTATTGACCCCCGTAGGATGGATTGAATTGACCCGCACGCCGTAGGGTGCCAACTCAATAGCCCAGGCTTTCGTCAGGCCGGTGAGACCCCACTTCGAGGCGGTGTAGTGGCTCATGCGCCCGAAGCCACGCAGGCCCGCCACCGACGAGTTGTTGATGATCACCCCGCTCTTTTGCGCGATGAGGTGCGGGATGATGTGTTTGGCGACCAACCAAGCACCCTTGAGGTTGATGTCGAGTACAGCGTCCCACTGGGCTTCACTCAGTTCGTGGGCCAAGCCGTAGGCGGCAATGCCCGCGTTGTTGAAGAGCAGATCAATCCGCCCCAATTCCGCCACCGTCTGCCGGACGGCTTCGGCTACCGCCGCTTCGTCGCGCACATCGGCGGCAAAGATGAGGGCGCGACGGCCTAGAGCCGCAACTTCCGCCTGGAGGGTATACAGTTCGTCGGCTTCAGCGAGACGATAGCCGGGATAAGTCAACTGGTGCGCTACATCAAGGGCCGCGATGTCGGCACCCTGGTGCGCCAGGGCCAGCGCCACGGCCCGCCCTTGGCCGTGGGCTGCCCCAGTAATGAAGGCGACTTTGCCAGTGAACTCGGTCAAGACGTTCCTCCGGTCAACTCAAGCTTGCACGAGCGGCGCGAATTCCGCCGACGCGAGCAGATCGGCGTGGTGGCGCTGCGCCACGTCTGGGTGTGAGCGCAGGCGACCCTTCAAGTGGTTTTTGCCCACTTCGTAGAAGAGCGGGTTGCGTGGGTCTTGCGTGAGACCACGCGCCGCAGCGCTCAGTTCCGGCGACAGTGTGAGCAGCGGCACCGTCGCGTCAAGCCGAGCACCGAAGAAGAAGGCGACCGAGAGGCGGTCAGTGCCCGCAGGCGGCGTGACCACCCGATGCACATTGGCCCGCAAGTAGCCGTTCGAGGCCAGTTCAAGCACCTCGCCAATGTTGATCACAAAAGCCCCTGGCAGCGGTGGCGCTTTTACCCATGTGTCTTCGAGTTCGACCTCAAGACCTTCCTGCACATCCTGGAGCAGCACGGTGACGAAGCCGCCATCCTTGTGGGCTCCCACACCCTGGTCGCTCGCCGTCTGGTCGCGCCCAGGGTAGCGGATCAGCTTGAGCAAATAGTGCGGCTCGGGCGTGTAAATCTGCGCGAAGACATCCTCGGGTTGGCCGAGCGCGACGGCGAAGGCTTTGACGAGGCGAATGGCGAGGGTGCTGGTCGCCGCTTGGTAGCGCAGGATGGTGTCCCGCAGTTCCGGTAGCGCCGCAGGCCACTGGTTCGGCCCACGCAGACGCGCCCATGTCGGTTGGTCGGGCGTGAGCGGCAACGCCTCGCGTTCGGCACCAAGATCAACCTGCTCGCGCCAGTCACGCTCACCACGGGTGTACTCCTGGCCCTCGCGGGTATAGCCACGGAAGTGCGGCGAATTCACCATCTCAATCGCACGCTTGTCAGTCTCGGGCAGCGCAAAGAAGCGCCGTGAAAGGGCCAACACCGCGCCGATCAGGTCGGGGTCAATGCCGTGGCCGGTGACGTAGAAGAAGCCAAAGGTGTGGGCGGTGCGCCGCAATTCATCAAGGAAGGCCGCACGCTCGGCGGGGTCAGCCTCCAAGCGCGTCAGGTCAAGCACGGGCAAGGCGGGCGAGGTCGGGAGACTCATAGGAATCGTCCTTGTCGTTCAATCAAGCTTTACCGTTTAGCGGTCTCACGCAAAGCCGCAAAGCCGTGCAGAGCGTGAGGTGATGTCGTAGGTCTCAATGGTCAAGCTGAAACCGTCGTTGCGGAACTGCGCTTGACCTGAAACCTGAAACCTGAAACCCTAGTTCAGTTAGGGATGCGGAAAATTTAAAATGTCCCGGTCGTCGTGTGATCCGTGATGCGTGATCCGTGACGAGGCCGCACCCTGAGCGATCACGGATCACGCATCACGAGTCACGGCGGGATAATTAAAAAGATCCACTTCCCTTACGCGGCAGCAAGCGCCTGCTCCAAATCGGCGAGGATGTCATCAAGACTCTCGATGCCGACCGAGAGGCGCACATACTCGTCCGTGACGCCGCTGGCCTGCTGTTGTTGCGGTGAAAGCTGGCGGTGAGTCGTCGTCGCCGGGTGAACGGCCAGACTCTTGGCATCGCCAATGTTCACCAGATGCGAAAAGAGTTTCAGTTGCTCGATGAAGCGCTGCCCAACCGCCCGCCCGCCCTTGATCCCAAAGCCCACCAGCCCGCTCTGCCCCTTCGGTAAATACTTCTGAGCCAAAGCGTAGGTCGGGTGGTCGGGCAGCCCCGGGTAGAGCACCCACGCGACCTTGCTATGCTCTTGGAGAAATTTCGCCACGGCCAGGGCATTGTCGCTGTGACGCTGCACCCGGAGCGAGAGCGTTTCGAGACCTTGGAGGAACAGGAAAGCGTTGAAGGGGCTCAGGGCTGCGCCAAAGTTACGGAGCAACTGCACGCGCACCTTGGTGATGTAGGCCAGTTCCTTGAAGGCTTCCGTATAGACGAGGCCGTGGTAGGCCGGGGTAGGCTGGGTGAATTCAGGGAAGCGCCCGTTCGTCCAATCAAACTTGCCGCTATCCACGATCAGGCCGCCGATACTGGTGCCGTGACCGCCGATGTACTTGGTGGCCGAATGCACCACAATGTCGGCCCCATGCTCAATCGGCTTCCACAAATAGGGCGTCACGGTGGTCGCGTCTACGATGACCGGCACGCCCGCCGCGTGGGCGATAGCGGCGATCCGCTCAAGGTCAAGCACATCGAGCTTCGGGTTGCCGATCAGTTCAAGGAAGACCGCCTTGGTGCGCGCATCAATGGCCGCCTGGAAACCGTCGTAGTCGTGCCCGCCCACAAAGCGCGTCGTGACGCCACGGAGCGGCAGTTCCTCGTGAAAGAAGATGTAGGTGCCGCCATAGAGGTCGGTGGAAGAAACGATGTTGTCGCCCGCCGTGGCAAGCGTGAGGAGGCTAAAGGCGACCGCCGCTTGACCCGATGCAAGCGCCAACGCACCAACACCACCCTCCAGGGCAGCAATGCGCTGCTCAAGCACATCTTGGGTGGGGTTGCCGACGCGGGTGTAGATAAAGCCAAGCTCTTCCAGATCGAAGAGCCGGGCGGCGTGGCCGGTGTCTTTGAAGCTGAACGAGGTCGAGGCGTAGATGGGCACGGCGCGGGCACCAGTGGTAGGGTCGGGCACCTGGCCGCCATGAAGCGCCAAGGTGTCAAAGCCGGTAAAGCGGATCGCGTCGTTCGTCACAGGGCGTACTCCTTTCAAGCGGGCTAGGGAGCGCGGCACAACAGCGGACAGCGCGGCGCTAACTCTGCACTGACAGCGGGTGAGGCACGGGCGGAGACGGGTGGTAGGTAGGCGCTAAGAAGAGGCGTCTGGCGCAGCGTGGCTATTGGGTTCAGCGCACACTGACGGCACAACAACAGCGGGTGGTGGTGTACCAGCGCGGGTAGCGGCACACGAGGTTCGCTTGGGCCTGAGCAACGGCGGGGGCAGTGTGGGCACGGAGCATTGGTCTTTTCCCTGCAGCGCGGGCTGCCGGTAGGCCGATCATCAATGGGTTTATCTTAATATATTTACGCTTCATTGTCAAGTATCAAGCGGCGCACGGGCATGGCGGTTGCAACGTCCGCTAGGCCATGACTTCAGCCCTCCGGCTCGCGGGAACCTGATGCAGGAACCGATTGCCACCGCAATGCTCCCGCGTTCCGGCACCTCGCCCACTGGTGGCGGGCTGAAGCGCTGCTGAACCATGTGTTCCAGCGCCACGACGTCGACCGCATAGCCCAAAATACGGCTCCAGGTGGTGTGGTGTGGCATCCGCGCGCGCGGGGTGTCAAACCGTGTGTGGAGTTCCTGGCACCGCAGCTTCGCCCAATCGGCGACCGCTTCGAGACGACGGTAGCCTGCCAATTTTGCCAGGACGGCAACGGTCACAATCAGCGCGAGCGGGGAGCGGCGACCGCGTGCCTTTCGGTGATCGACCAGGGTTTCTGCTGCGGTAGAGAGTGCCCCCACATCGATCACACACGGCTCATCCGATCCCACAAGCGTAAAGGGTAAACTGCTATACTACATCACAACACCTTTCGGTCTGATGGTTCGATTTTGCATCCTCATCACACCCTGAAAGGTGTTGTCCTCTGTCCTGGCTGCCGCAACGACCGCCCGCGCCGACTTTGTAACCGCCATGCCGTTGCCGTGAAAGGGGCGTGATCGGACTGCACAATGCGCTTACAGTGGAGGCCGCATACGCCCCGTGGGCGGAAGTCTGACCACCTGATGGTCTCAATCTTGATCCAGGATCGGGCAGGAAGGAGCGATGAACCATGACCTCAGCACGAGCGCAATTACCCAAGTCGCCGACGGGCATCCTTGGCATAGATGAGATTACCGGCGGCGGCCTGCCCAAAGGCAGACCGACCTTGATCTGCGGCAGCGCGGGCTGCGGCAAGACCCTGTTGGCGATGGAGTTTCTGGTACGTGGCGCAACGCAGTTTGACGAGCCGGGCGTCTTTATGGCCTTTGAGGAGACCGCCGAAGAGTTGACCCAGAACGTCGCGTCGCTTGGCTTCGACTTGAATGACCTCGTCCAGCACAAGAGGGTCGTACTGGACTTTGTGTACATCGAGCGGAATGAGGTCGAAGAGACTGGTGCCTACGACCTGGAGGGCTTGTTCATCCGCCTCGGGCATGCCATTGACTCCATCCATGCCAAGCGGGTCGTGCTCGATACCATCGAGTCGCTCTTCGTCGGCTTGCCCAATCCCCTCATCCTGCGCGCAGAGTTGCGCCGACTCTTCCGCTGGCTGAAGACGAAAGGCGTGACCGCCATTATCACCGGCGAACGCGGCGACGAGACGCTGACGCGCCAGGGGCTCGAAGAGTACGTCTCTGATTGCGTCATCGTGCTTGACCATCGCATCACCGAACAGACCTCCACGCGGCGCTTGCGCGTGGTCAAGTACCGTGGCTCGATCCACGGCACCAATGAATATCCCTTTTTGATTGATGAGAGCGGCATTTCGCTCCTGCCCATCACCTCGCTGGGCTTACAGCATACGATCACCAACGAGCGGATTTCCAGCGGCATTCCGCGCCTCGACGCGATGCTGGGCGGCATGGGCTTCTATCGTGGCAGTAGCGTGCTCATCTCGGGCACGGCGGGCACCGGCAAGACAAGCTTCGCCGCGCATGTGGTTGATGCCGCCTGCCGCCGTGGCGAACGCGTGCTCTACTTTGCGTTCGAGGAATCGGCCAACCAAATTACGCGCAACATGCGCTCCATTGGCATTGACCTGCACAAGTGGATGCAGCACGATCTGCTCCACTTTGCGGCAACCCGCCCCTCGTTTACTGGCTTAGAGATGCACCTGACGCTGATGCACAAGGCGATCAACCACTTCAAGCCCCAGGTGGTGGTGGTGGATCCGTTGAACAGCTTCGTCGTCGTGGACAATGTGCCCGAGGTCAAAGCCATGTTGATGCGGCTGGTTGATTTTCTGAAGCTGCAGCAGATCACTGGCCTGTTCACCAGTTTGACTGCGGGCGGCGACACCATTGAGCAAACCGACGTTGCGATCTCGTCGCTGATTGACACCTGGCTGTTACTGCGGAGCATCGAGCTTGGCGGCGAGCGCAATCGCGGCTTGTACATCTTGAAATCGCGTGGGATGGCGCACTCCAATCAGATCCGCGAGTTCTTGCTCACCGATCACGGCGTCGAGCTGCGCGATGTCTATGTTGGCCCCAGTGGCGTGTTGACGGGCTCGGCGCGCCTGGCGCAAGAGGCCCAAGAGCAAGCCGCGCAGGTGCTGCGCCAACAGGAGGCGGATCGCAAACGACTCGAGCTCCAGCGCAAGCGGACACAGCTGGAGGCCCAGATTAACGCCATGCGCACCGCGTTTGCGGAGCAGGAAGCCGATCTGCTCCAAAGCATTGAGCAGGAGCAGATGCGGGAAACGCTCCTGTTGCGCGAACGTGAGGATATGGCGCAGAGCCGCAAAGCGGATGCGCCAGCGAACCCGCACACGGGAGACCCAGCATGAATCCGAAACGAGCGCGATCCGCACCGCAGCATGCACGGGACACACAACCCAAGGCAGACACTTGGACGCTGCGCCTGTACGTGGCGGGGCAGACCACCAAATCAATGACGGCGTTTGTGAACCTGAAGCAGATCTGTGAAGAACACCTCGCAGGGCGCTACCAGATCGAAGTGATTGATCTCCTGGAAAACCCGCACCTTGCCCAGGGCGACCAGATCCTGGCGATCCCGACGTTGGTGCGAAAATTACCGGTGCCGGTGCGCAAAATCATCGGCGATCTCTCGAACACAGAGCGCGTGCTGATTGGGTTGGATCTGGTGCCACGAAAGGTGGGCGGCGATCATGCGACAAAAGAAACCTCGTAATGCAACGCAGGCCTTTGAAGCCGCACTGGAGCGTACCCAAACGACCACGTATGTCTTACGGCTCTATGTGGCCGGCACGACCCCGCAATCGGTGCAGGCGATTGCGACCGTCAAACAAATCTGCGAGGACCATCTCCACGGGCGCTATGAGCTGGAGGTCATTGACCTGTACCAGAAGCCCCAGCTAGCGGCGGGCGAGCAGATCATCGCCGCGCCCACCCTGATCAGGAAATTGCCGCTGCCTCTGCGTCGCATCATCGGCAACATGTCGGATACCGAGCGTCTGCTGGTGGGTCTGGATCTGCATGTGAAAAGCTGAAAGCGGTCGCGTGCGATCCAGCTATGGGTTAGGAGTTTGCCGTGTCTCGGAACCCAACATCCCATGGGCGCCTCACCCGCGAGAACGCCGAGCTCCGCATGCGGTTGGCAGAAGCCGAAGAGACTCTGCACGCCATTCGCACGGGTGCGGTTGACGCGCTGCTTGTCTCAGGGGTGGACGGCGACCAGGTCTTCACGCTCAAGGGCGCGGATCACGCGTACCGCGTGCTGATCGAGGCGATGAACGAAGGTGCGCTGACCATGACGATGGACGGCGTGATTCTGTATGCGAACCGGCGCGTTGCCGAGATGCTCAAGGCACCGCTGGAAAAGGTCATCGGTTCCCGCATCCACCCATGGATTGCGCCCGCCGACCACACGCGGTTCGATGCGCTCGTGCGGCATGACGCGGCCGCGACCCACCGCCGTGAAGAGCTTACCCTGCGTGCCAGCGACGGCACGTTCGTGCCGGGGTATGTTTCGGCAAACCTTTTGCCCAACGACGAGCTACACGGGCTTTACTGCCTAGTCGTCACCGACCTGACCGAGCAGAAACGGAATGCAGCGCTCGTCGCCGACGAGCAGCTCGCCCGTTCGATTCTGGAGCAGGCCGCCGACGCGATTGTGGTGTGCGATGCACAGGGCCAGATCATCCGCGCCAGTGAAGCTGCGCACGCGCTCTGCGGCCAGAATTCGATCGGGCTGCCCTTTGCGCGGGCCTTTCCGTTGCACCGAGGGGCAGGCGTCGCCTTTTCACTGGCGGAGTCGATGACCACGGGCAGTCGCAGTAGGGCTGAGGTTCTGCTGCAACGCAATGGGCAGCTGCTCAACCTGTTGCTTGGCATTGGCCCGCTGTTGGGTACACACAGCGAGCGGCTTGGCAGTGTGATCACTCTGATTGACATTACCCAGCGGCGCGAGACGGAGGAGCGTCTCCAGGCCGCGCTCCACACCCAGGATGTGCTGCTCAAGGAGATCCACCACCGGGTCAAAAATAATCTCCAGGTGGTGATAAGCCTACTCCGCCTCCAGAGTCGCCAGGTGACCGACCCTCGCGCCGTCGCAGCGCTACGCGACAGCCGCCAGCGCGTCGAGGTGATGGCCCTGGTCCACGAGTTACTTTACCGCACGGGGGACATGGCGAGCATTGACGCGACGGCCTACAGTCGGCAGCTCAGCAGCCAGATGCTGCGGCTCTACGACGCCGCGCCGGATCAGGTGACGCTGGAGATTGTCGCCGAGGGGGTCTGGCTGAGCCTGGATCAGGCGGTGCCCTGCGGGCTGATTATCCACGAACTCGTCTCCAACAGCCTGAAGTACGCCTTCCCTGACGGGCGGCTTGGCACCGTCGGCATTGCGCTACGTGCCACCAGCCCGGACACGCTCACCCTGACGGTCTGGGATACCGGGGTTGGGTTCCCCACGGCGGCCCCCGTGCCGGCATCCCTATCATTGGGCATCTCGCTCGTCCACGACCTAGTGCGCCAGCTACGGGGCACCGCCGTGACCACGAGCGACGGCGGGGTCACGGTCACGATCACCTTCCCGCAGAGCACGGCAACGGTTCCGGCAGCAACCGCGCCGGACGCAGGCGCGATCGAAGTGACACCGTTGCCCTAATCGTCGCTCCGGAGGGGCATAATGCGAAGCTCGCCTTGCCCAAATTCTTGCGTAGCGGCTCAAACCACGTTGTCGCATCAATCAACTGCACCTTGCCCCGTTGGTAATGTCGGAACCGCTCCCCCTTCGCTTCCTGAAGAACGACGCACAGCGAGACTAGGCTGGCAAGTCCAACGGAAGACTGTAGACCTGGAAATACGACCCTGTCTACTATAGCAGTCCTATCCAGGTCGTGAAGAGGAGTCAAGGCTTCAGCCGGCTAAAGCCTTGACTCCCCTTCACAACCCCGATAGGATTGCTATATGTCGGCAAGAGCATCGGGACAAAGCACGATCCCACCGCGCGTTCCACACCATGTCTTTTCGACAGAGGTGGTCACGATGGCACCCAAGGCGCACGGGTTCTCGACTAAACCGGCAGCGACAAGGCCAGCGATGTGCGAAATGTCGGCGATCAAAACTGCGCCGACATTAGCGGCGATGTTGATCGCGGCAAGCTCAACGGGGTGAGCGTAAGGTCTGCTCTCGCAACATGCTTTTCCAGATAGCGGCGGCGCTTGGTTCCTGGAATGGGGACAATGTCGTTGTCTTGGGCCAACACCCAGGCCAGGGCGAGTTGTGCGGGGGTGATGCCTTTGGCTACCGCCAATTCCTCATCATTCGATCCCACACGAGGTGACTTCGACGTAGCCCTGAGTTGACCACCGTTCTGCATACACCGATACACCAAAACCGAGTATAATCAGTACTTGTAGATTCAAGAGTTGATCGCAGGCTCGCATTGTGCGGGCATATGTCCCCAGTAGTTAGCAATGGAGGCGCTCATTATGTCTGATGACCGCGTGGTCTCAACTGCTACGGCCCGTGAGGCTATCACCAAGATCCAGCAGATTGTTGACGGCCCTTTGCTTCAGCAAATCAACGACTTGAACCGTGAAGGGCAGCGTCTCTCTGAGCCTAACAACTGGGATGGACGCCTAGCCCGCGAATTCCGCACCGGATGGGCCGATACCTACAACAAGCTGATCCAGACGCAACGTGCACTCGAAGAGTTGCGACGCCAAGTGGCGCAAATCAACCAGAACATCATGTCGGCAGGCGGCAATCAGTAACATCCTCGTGTCTTCGACCGTGAGTGTGAAGTCACAAGCTTTCGCGCTCACGGTTGGACAATTCTATACCGATGCACGTTCCGGAAATGACGGTCATAAGACGAGGTCTAGTATGCAGGCAATCCAGCTGAGTCACGAGGAGTTCCTTCTGCTGCTTGGTGTCTTGCGCTTACCAATGCCGCTGGCACTTGGGGAAGATCCCACGGTGGGGTATGATCAGCGATCCTTGGGGATCGCCCTCGCCAGCGCGATGAGCAGTCTGATGGCTCGCGACCTTATCCAGGGTGATGACCCTACGACCGACCCAGTCCCGGTACCAGGTGTGCGCGAATTGCTTGCAACGAGCGCCCTCGCAGATCGCTGCCTAATGGTCGCTGCACGTCAGGGTGAGCAGCATAGCGCTACCCACTACAGTCTCCGCGATGGGCGTACAGTTGTGCATACCAGTCCACGGGCTGGAGTACACCGTATCACTTGGGTTGAAGCGAGTGAACCTCTTGCCGCGCACGTGCTTACGGCTATTGTGCCCCATGTGCCCACGGCAACTCCGTTACGCTTCACGCTAAACGCCGACGCTTTCGGCCTAGCCTTAGATGCAATCGGGGCCGGACAACTCCAATCCGCCCTTGGCATCCTGAAAACGGCCGGTGTCGCGGCAGATCTCGCTGACAGTTTTGTCAGTAGAGCCGGCCCTACCCCAACACGCTACGCCATCGTCTGTCTCCGCCAACTCCAGAGTCCCCAACCCCTAGCGGAGAGTGCCATCGTCGTTCAAGGTGCCAACGAGACGTGGTATGCGACTGAGCCAGCGAACACTCCCGGCCAAATTCTGATCGAGACCGTTGCCCCAGAGGCGCTACGTACACATCTTGATGTCCTAATCCAGTCTCTCGCCTAGCTACTGCCCAGCGGGACACCCATGCAGACAAGCTCCGCCGCTCCAAGTACACTCTTCCGCTACGCTGATACCGGCAATGCGCTCAACGACCGGCTGCTGTTCGAGTCGCGCCATCTTGGGTCAGCGCTCGACCGTTTCGTGGCAACCTGCACCGAATATCAGATCGGCGTAGACCGTAGTCTTGCCGAGCGCTTGGCTGATTATAGCCGTCAGACCGGCGTAGCAGATCAGTGGGTGCGGCGTGTTGGTGAGGCCTTCCTGCTTGCCGACAGTGGCACCGTGACGGGGAGTGCTTGGCGCGCTGCGGCTGAAGGGCAGGCTAGCGCGGCCCGTGCTGGCGCGGCGGTGCGTGATGCGGCAGGTTGGCTGTTGGGCGCAAGCTCGCGGGCCGCTGGGGTGCAAGCCCGGGCGGCACTGGCAACGATTGGTCGCCTTGCCAACCAGATCGTCAGCCGTCTCGGTGCCATTGGCAGGGCCACTGGCGACAAGCGTGAGTTCACCGTCTGTGATCCAACCCGGCGCGAAGGAACGTCGCTCGGCACCAGGATTGGTGGTTGGATTGATTGGGCTGGCGGCATGCTCGGCAACCTGCTCAGCCGAGTGCGCGAGGCTTTCACATCGCTGTTGCGTCAGGCTCTGGGGATCGCCGAAGGGATCATGGGCCTCGCTCGTCGCCTGACCACTGGTGCCATACGCATCGTTCAGCAAGCCACAAACTGGGTCATGGCTGCCCTTGTGACCACGGGGCAAGCGATCTGGAACGGAACCACGGCCTTTGCTAAGGGGGTAGGCGACGCCCTAGTTGGCACGGGCAAAGCCCTTTGGAGCGGAACCATCGCTGTCACAAAGAGCATTGGTAACTTCTTTGTCGGCGTGGGAAATGCGATCTGGGATAAAGCGACCGCCTTTGGTAACTGGGTCATGGATGGCGTTCACTGGCTCGGTAACCGCATTGGCGACTTTGTGCGCGCGCTATCAGATGGCTTCAAGCAGGCCATCCGCATCATCACTACCAGCGTCAAGATCTTGGTACTCGTTGCCGACATCTTGAAGCCCATTATTGCCAACACGGTGCAGCAGGCGGTAAAGTGGCTTGTCAATCAGACGATCAGCATTGTCAAGTCGAGCTTGCACTTCGCGTGGGATGTAATCCAGAAGATCTATTGGAAGTCTGTAGCCCTGCGGCTAACGATCCTCCTCGGCGCTGTGCAGGTGGCGCAGTACCTCTTGGGTGATAAGTGGTGGATCGGAGCCGTAGTATTGGGCCTAGTGAATCTAGAGGTCATCGCGGAGCTTGGCATCGACATACTTTTCTTGCTCGGTTCGCAGACACTTGGGGATCTAGCGAGTAACCCGAGGCAGATAAACGATCCGTTAGACATCCTAGATTTGCTCCATCAAAACTTCTGGAATCTCTCTTTTAAGCATCTTGATCCCACGACGATTCGTCGGCTCGCTGTCCAGTTTGAAAATGTGATGCGACAGGCCAGGCCAGGTCACCAGAACGTGCGGACGATTCCGGAGGAGCTATTTTCTGATAGAACGCTTAATGTATCAGCCCAAGATGTATTTCTCTTGGATAAAGACGGCAATTTACGCGGAACACAGGCCGGCACGTATCGTGACGACGGAACCATCGAGCTTGATCCAAGCGTCATTCAGAGTGGTCCACATTCATTGATCAGCGGAAACATGGGTGAGCAAGTCACGATGGCACGGGTTGGCTCGGACGAATATGCGTTTGGCGTAGATGGGCTTGACCCCGAAAATATGGGCAACTCGCCAAACGGGATCGTGTCAGTTATTGACACAGCATATTTCGATCCTAACCAGAATAAGTACTACCAGCTGGTCAAGGAACGTTTTGGTGATTACCTGCGGAATGTGCCTCCGGGGAGCAAACTGAATTTCGTCGGGCATAGCATGGGTGCGGGGATGCTGATGATTTTGTTGAATGACCCAGAGATCCAGCAGAAGATCAAGGAGCGTGGGTATGATGTCCATAGTGTAACAACCTACGGCATGGTACGACCCACGGATCCAAGCCGCAACGATGTGCCACCAGATACATCTGGGTCAGGCACTACTCCGGCAATCTTTAGTGAGACCAAGGTTCGTCATTACGTTGACCCTGACGACAAACTGGCGATGAATGTCGGTGGTGGGCATGAAGGACATGCTAATGTGAAACTGGTTGATGATGGTGAGGTCACGGATCCAGTAGAAGCACATACAACCTACTATCGAAAGGACTACAAAGGCGAGCCGTTGCCATTTACGGTTGATCCTAAATGGTTCAAACTCTACATACGTGGAGGGGAACTCCCCTTGTCTGATCCGACGCCACCACCTGCGAATATGGCCTAAGATGGGGGAAGGGGTGAACTGGAGCCGTAATCTAGCGCTCTTCTTTGTCGCTTTGTTGATCACGGGGTGCAGCAGCATGGCTAAACAGCCACCACTCTTTTTGGCCGATGGTCGGCCCGCCTATGCCATCCCTTCCGCGCTTGAGGCCGATTTGCGCGAGTCGCGCTTAGTCTTTTTGCGCGAGATGTTTTATGGTTCGGTGCATCCACCCGGTCTTTTCTTGGGTGCGCTCGAAGGCTATGATCAAACTGGTCGTTCGATCCTGCGGGCTTTCCTCTACGACTGTGCCAGCCAACGTGTCGCGAAACTGGCTGACATGCCTGCTAATGCACTTGAACCCACCGTAGTTGCCCTCGTGCGCCCACCCTTTGTGATCAGCATCGGTCGTGGTCTGCCGCCCAACTATGGCTACGCGACGATCCGCTTCCAGCGTACCTCGGGTCAAGAAATAGAATACGCAACGGCACACCAACGCAGTGTGGGTCTCTTCTGGGCCGATACGGCCACCCTCTTTCCAGATGATCCAACGGCAAAGATTATTGGGGTGGCTTTCTATCATGCTGGTATTACTATGGCAATCCCAGGACACGCCACACCCTTAGCACCAGACCGACTTGCCTACACGTTGGCAACGCCGATCCAGCCCTCGGCCCTACGCTACCCTGATGATCTGCCTTGGCAATCAGCCGATCAACCTGATGATTCGCCCACTGTACGCCTGATCTGTCGTGATGCCTCACGTACGATTCGCCCTACCGAACTGGCTTATCTGGAAGGCACGGACTAGCAGAGATAGAGGGTCGGCCAATGCCAAACTGGAACCCAAATTGGCAGGATGTGCGCTGGGATCACGGGGCCGCCACGGAAGCAGTGGCCGCGTTGCGCCGTGCCGCCGCCGAGCTTGACCATGCTGCCACCGAGCGCTTCCGTGCGGCACTCCAGGCTACCGCCGAATGGCGCGGCGTCCACCGTTGCACGTTCGACGCCGGACTCCAACGCTCACTGGCCGTCGCCCGCGATCTCGTTCGCTCCTACCATGCGGCGGCTGAACGAATCGTCCAGGCCAGCCAGTGGGCACGCGACGAGCAGCACCGCCGCGAACGCGAACGTGAGCGCTGGCGCCGTGAGCGCGACGAAGAGCAGTCGCAACCGCACTAACGCAGTTTGAGGCCATATGCCAACGCCCCACGAGCGCTACTTCAATCGCCCGCCACGCATCCGTCCCAACTGGTCGCCCCGTACTCTCGAGATCCCTGACCCACCGCAACCACCGGAACAGGCCGACACCAGCGCTTGGCTCGCCGTGGCGATGCCCATCGTCGGGGTGGTCTTGCTTGGGCTTACGATGGTCTTCGTGGGCACTGGGGCTAATATTTGGGCACTGGCCCTGCCGATGGGCGTGATGGCCACTCTAGGGGTCGTTACCACCGTGCTTACAACACGCACCCAGACCCGGCGAAGCGCTGCCGACTATGCCGCACGCATGGCCTTCTTTGAGGAACGTCTGGCAGCGCAACGCGAGATTGCCGAGGCGCACTATGCCCACGAAACCAGTAGTCGTCTGTCGCTCGATCCTGACCCCGAGACGTTGCTACAGATTGCTAGCGCTCGGGGCGCAGATCTGATGCCCCAGGCCCGCCTGTGGGAACGGCGGCCCATTGACAGCGATTTTCTCAACCTGCGGGTTGGCACCGGGAATGTGCCGTCCAGTCTCGCCATCCGTCGCCCGCCGCCCACCAAAGATGCGGAGCTTGACCGACGCCTGCTGGAGCTGTCTGGTGCGTTCGAGACGCTACGCCAAGTTCCGATTACCGTGCCCATCGTGGAACTCGGCTCCCTGGGTTTAGCCGGTGAGCACAGTGCAGTCAGAGCTTTACTTCACGCGCTCATCTGGCAGGCTGCAGTGCTACATTCCCCCAACGAGTTACGGATTGCGCTGGTCTATGGACAGGGCGATGCTGCCGCCTGGGACTGGCTGCGCTGGTTGGATCACAGCATTCCCTTCAGTAACGACCGCGACCAGAGTTTGCGTATGTGTGCCGGTGATGGCGAGAGTGTCCCCCAGTTACTTAGTGCCCTGCTCGACCAACTCAGTCGGCGGCGCGATCTGCTGGATCGCCACCGCGATGGTGCGCCGCCGCGCTTCACGCAATTTTTACTGATCGTTGATGATGTCGAACGGGTGCGCGACATGCCGGTGATTAGCGAGATCATGCGCCTCGGGCCAGCCCTCAATATGGCGGTCATTTTCCGCGTGCCCCGATGGGAACTGGTGCCTGACCAGTGTGCTGCGATGCTCGAACTAACCCCGCACGGCGCACGCTGGATGCGGGCAAGCTCGCCTTGGCCCCGCGATCTCTTTAAGCCTGATGCTGCCGATACGAACATGAGCGACCGGCTCGCTCGTCGTCTAGCCGGGATTCAACTCCTTGAAACCGGGGGCAACCGTGAACTGCCACGCAGTGTGCGGCTCTTCGATCTGCTTAAAGTTAAGGATGAGCAAGACCTGAACCCGCCACGCTTCTGGGATGAGGCCATGACAAGCGCGTGGCACGCTGATGTGCCAATTGGGGCACTAAACGAAGAAGAGCCGCTCTACCTGAATCTGTATGAGAATCAGCATGGCCCCCACGGCATTATCGCGGGCGCGACTGGGGCCGGAAAGAGTGTGTTGCTCCAGTGTATTATCGCTGCTCTAGCGATCAAACACTCGCCGGTACGGCTCCAGATCCTGCTTATAGACTTTAAGGGCGGCGCTTCGCTCGCCATGTTCCAGAGTCTCCCGCATACGGCGGGCTTTGTCACCGACCTTGAAGGCCGCTTGGCCGAACGTGCAATGACAGCGATCAAGAGTGAAATCCGTTACCGCAAGGCTCTGCTGAAACGCACCGCCGCTGAGCTTGGCGAGAAGAAGCTTGAGAATATCGCTGACTACCGCGCGGCCGCCGCCCGCCACGGGTTGCCCCCGCTGCCCAATCTATTGATCGTGATTGACGAGTTTGATGAACTCGTCAGCACCTACCAGGAGTTCGTCACCGAGTTGGTGCGCGTGGTCAAGCAGGGCCGCTCGCTGGGTGTCCATCTGCTGCTCGCGACCCAACAACCGGCCAAGGCGGTCAAGGACGAGATCCGCACCCAGTTGAAATTCTTTATTGCCCTGCGCCTCGGCAGCAGCGAGGATAGCCGCGAAATGTTGCTCAAGCCTGATGCGGCTTTTCTGCCCACCGATATTCCGGGGCGGGCTTACTTTCGCGTTGGCGCACAGAGTCAACTTTTCCAGGTTGCCCAGGTGACAGGTGAGTATCGTGCGGCAGCAAGCTCAGCCACCCCATCGCCACAGTCAAAGCCCAGGGTCGAGTTCAGAGAGCGTGGTCCGGTGGAGCCAGAACCGGTAGGCGGTGAGCGCCGCACTAGCGATCAGCGCATCACCGATCTTGATGTCCTTGTGACGCAGATGCGCTTGGCGGGCCAAGCGACCATTACCCGTGAGACGGCACGCACGGGTTGGCAGCCACGCCCGATCTGGCAGCCACCGTTACCCAACCGGCTCCACCTACCTGAGGTTGCGCCCGATTTAGCTGCGTTCTCGGGGGCACTGTGGGCAACGCCACACCGACCTGAGGTTGCGCCCGATCTAGCCACCCTGGTGGGGAAGCAGTGGGCAACCCCGCCGGTGCCGTCGGCTTGGCTGCGGGTGCCGATTGGTCGCTTGGATATCCCCCAGGAAAGCCGTCAGGAACCCCTGAGCTTCAAGCTCGCTGAGAGTCATCTCGCCATCATTGGTGCGCCCGGCAGTGGCAAGACGATGCTGCTTCGCACCCTCTTGGTCAGTCTTGCGCTAACCCATAGCCCCCAGGATGTCTGGTGCTACCTCCTCGACGCAGGCGGGCAGGGCCTCACGCCCCTTGCCAAGCTGCCCCATGTCGGCGGGCTTGTGCAAGCCCGTGAACGTGAGCGGGTGCGCCGCCTCTTTCGGGTGCTCGAGACCACCATCCGAGAGCGACAGGATCGCTTCCGCGAGGCAGAGGTGAGTGACCTCCCTGGCTATCGAGTCGCCGGTGGGCGTTTGCCCGCGCTCGTGGTGCTTATTGACAAGATCGCAATCTTGCGTGAGGAGTTCAAAGACGAGCTTGGCGATGCGACCATCATTGATCGGCTGGTAGGCATCGCCCGCGTCGGGCGGCAGTACGGGATCCATCTGGTCGTTACGGCTGACCGACCGGGCGATCTTACCTACAAGCTCTTCTCATTGCTGGAGACCCGCGTTGCGTTGCGGATGCCTGAGCTCCACGATTACAGCGATGTGCTTGGCGGACGCATCACCAGTCAAATCCCCGCTACACTGGCTGGACGTGGGCTTTGGATGCTTCCAGAGCAAGGCATTGTTGACCTTCAGGTGGCGCTGCCAACCCTTGATAAGAACGATACCGTCGCTGAGGAGGGTGAAGCGGTTGATCAGGCGACCATCCTCGATAGTGAATTAATCGCAGACTTACGCGATATGGTGGGCACCTTGCACCAGATTTGGATGGTTCGGCCCGAGGCTGATGAAGCACGACCCATCCCGGTCGCGTTGCTACCCGACCAGATCGGGCTGGTCTCGCTGGGGACAAACGTGCTGCGCCGACGTCCAATGGAGGCACTGGTACGACTACCAGTGGGCCGCGAGAGCCTGCAAATCGCGGTTGCTGAGTTGACCCTGAGTGCTGAAAATCCCCACGCTCTGATTGTCGGCCCCCGGCGAAGTGGTAAGACGGTGGCCCTCCAGACGATGCTCCTGGGCCTCACGAAGCGCTATAGTCCTAGCGAGTTGCGGTTGGTTATCCTTGATGGCCCCCGACGCGGTCTGCGAAGCCTGCGCGACCTGCCCCATGTTGAGGGCTATGCCCAGAGTGAGACCGAAGTGCGCGGACTGGTGACCACGCTGGCTGAACTGCGCGTCGAGCAGGCGGGACGCGCCCGTTGGGTGATTGCCCTCGATGACTACACGCTCTCCCGTGAACGGATGAAGGATCAGTTTCAGCGTCCCTACAGTGACACCCCGAATCTCTTCGTGGTGCTGAACGAACTGGCCGCAACTGGCGGGCAATGCGGCGTGCATCTGCTTCTCGCAGCTGGTATCGCCTTTGCCGATGACGATCTCCTCCGCACCCTTGACGCGGCACGCAGTGGTCTCATCATGTGGCCGGGGCGCTATGATGGCGGGACACGCTTCCTTGGGGTGAGCCTGCCGCTGAGTGATCAACGCGATGCTGAGCAGCCGCAGGGCCGCGCTTTGCTGGTGCAGGAGGATGAGCAGCGGTTAGTTCAGGTTGCACGGGTGGTTGAGGCCGACCTCGAACAATTTCTCACTACTGTGAGCTAGGTCATGCCAAGGAGCGTCACAATCCTTGAGTATGCCTCTATGGTGAAGCAATGGTCAAGAACAGGGGCCAACTGACAATCACGTTGCACTGGAGCCTTGATGGCAAAGCACAGCAAGATGATGTGATGTGTGATGACAGTGCGCCACGGGATCTGATTCCGACCTTAGTGCGGGGCTGCCAATTGCCTACGCACGACGCCCACGGGGTCGAGGTAGCTTATGAACTTCGCCACGAGGGTGCAACACGCCCGGCGCTGAGTCTGGCAGATCTCCTCAGCATACAGGGGGTCAGAACTGGGAGCCACCTCTGGCTGGTGTCGAGCGCCCGCCGCTCCCGCACTGATGGCCCTTCGCGCTGCCTGTTGCGCCTCCCTGACGGAAGCGAACTAGTTGTGCCCGAACGTGGACAGACCCTCACGCGTGAGTGGTTGCTGCACCTGCTTGGCCATCTGCACCCCGAAGAATACCAGCGTGAAATGGCGTTGCTCGCTCGCAATGCGTCATGCTATCGCTTTGTCTCGAACCGTGACCATTGCACGATCCAATTTCATGCACGCGGCGGTTACTGGACCGTGCTAACAACCTTGGAAGATATTGCGACCCTGCTGAATAACGAGCTACTCCGTCCAGGTATCCCCGAACGGCTCGATGATGGCATGCGGTTAATGCTTGGCCGCAACGGCGTGGAAATTCTGGTCACGATTGTCTAGCATTCGTTCAGATGGTGAGCGCCCATGACGCAAGCACCGTTCCAGGCAGCGTAACCTGCCCAAGAACGGTGCTTGCGTGATTCCTAGCGCAGTTCAAGCGGCGGCTAACGCCACACACCAAGCAAGATGGCACTCCCCTTAGCCTTCACCCCCTGACCACCCAGAACGACTCTGCCCTGCGCGTTACTGATGCTAATGGTTACCTCTTGCTGGTTGCCGAGACCGCAGGTGCGTGCATCACCGCCCTGGAACGAGGCGCGTAGGTTGAGTCCATCAACCGAGAGGCTCCAGCCAGCCGTGTTCGTCCCGCTAATGCGGAAGGAGATGCAGGTTGGGGTGTCGTCGTAGTTCAGCAGACTTACGCGCAATATTTTCTGTGGTGTAGGTGGCGGTGCTGGCTCAGTGACCGGTGGAGGTGGATTGATCATGCTTGCCAACCGGGTGACACACTTCTTGGCCTCACTCGCCTGCGCCGCACCGGGGGGCCAGAGATCTACCGCACGCTGGCAAAGGTTTTGGGCCTCAGTCCAGAGGGGCGTCTTTTCAGAGTGTGCGTTGAGCGTTGCGGCCCGATCCTCAGGAACGCGGGCCGCTGCAACGAGGGCTGCTGTGCCCAGTTCCATTAAGCCGGGGAAGGCGACGGTGTCAGCGCCGAGTCCGACGGTGGCGGTGATCAGTTGTTCCGCCGTACCTTGCTGTTCCGCCAGAGGGGCGCTTGCCGTACGCAAGGCTTGGAGTTGATTCATGCCTAGGCGCAAGCTGATAAAGCGCTCGGTGGCGAACTGCCATGCCTTGGCCTGTGCCTGGATCGCGCTAGAACTGGATACGATGCGCACTGCGCTATTGAGTTGGTCATGGGCCATCCGAAGCTGCTCAAGATCGCCTTTAGCTGCCTGAATGATTGCTTGGGCCCAAGCCAGACGGGCCTCGACCTCAATCTCGGCAGCCTCGGTATTTGTTGCGGCGATGGGGGCCACATAGCCGATGGCCTCCTCAAAGGCACCCTTCTCAAGCGCGGTGCGTGCGGCAGCTATCTCTGGTACGACGGTGGTTAGAGCGGTAGCCCCTGCGGTAATGGTACTGGTCGGATTCAGCGTCGGCGTTGGTTGATCGTTCACGAAGGGCGTCACGGTTGGCAGCACCGTTGACTGCGGCGATGACGAAGGGCTGGCGCTACAGCCGACGCTTAGCGCAAGGAACAGCATGGGTAGCATGGTGCGGACTGAGCGCATACGTTGATCCATTCGTTCTCGGATGCTTGTGACGGTCTGCCTTCCGCCGCACCGCCGCGCGCAGGGTATCGTGGAACCGCAGCTTTCCCGCCTTCGCTATGGTGGTGGCCGCCCGCCAATGAGACGTGACCCGTAATGCGTAACGTACGACCGACCAAGGCAAGACCCAGTCGCGGATCACGCCTTACGCGATGATCGAGACGTTCTGCCCGTTACGGGGCGAGGCGATACCCCACGCCCCACTCGGTAAGCAAGAGCTTCGGTTTACGTGGATCTAGTTCGATCTTGCGGCGCAGGTGCCAGATATAGACCTTCAGATAGTCATTATCTTTGGTGTATTCCTGGCCCCAAACAGCGCGCAGCAACGTCTCGTGGTTCACCACCTTGCCCGTATTCTCGGCGAGAATGAGCAGCAGGTGGTACTCCGTCGGGGTGAGGTCAACGGGCGCATTGCGAACGCGCACCTCGCGCTTGGGCTGATCAATCGTGAGTTGGCTCGCACCGGCACTGAGCGGGCGGGCGGCAGGCGGGAGCCGGCGCAACAGCGACCTGATCCGCGCTGCCAGTTCATCTAGATTAAAAGGCTTAATCAGATAGTCGTCGGCACCCTGATCCAAACCCGTAATCACATCGTCGCTCTGCACCTTCGCAGTGAGCATCAGGATCGGGATTTGCGA
>CAIRDL010000529.1 GCA_903877345.1 uncultured Oscillochloris sp.
CCTTGCAGGAGCGCCACATGGCAACGCGCATCCTGTTGCAAGTCCACGACGAACTGATCCTCGAAGCGCCGGACGCGGAGGTTGCCGCAGCGACTGCTTTGGTGCGAGCCGTGATGGCGGGTGCCTATCCCGCTTTGGCCGTAACGCTGGGGGTTGAAGTTGAGACTGGCCTCAATTGGGAGGAGATGCACTAAGTTCTACCATTGCAGATTGCAGATTGTAGATTGCCAGGCATGGCATTCCAAAGCACTCTGGCTATACAGCAATCCTCTTGGAATCGTAAAGAGGAGTCAAGGCTTTAGCCGGCTGAAGCCTTGACTCCTCTTCACGACCTGGATAGGATTGCTACAGTACTCGTGCGGCATGTTCAACGGGAATTGAGATTATGCAGGTTTTGCCCCAACTTAACGCAGCGCCCGCCACGGTGGCGGCGCAACCACCGCCGACCTTCTCGGTGGTGGCCCCGGTCTTCAACGAAGAGGTGTTGGTGACGGAGTTCTGTCAGCGCACGGCGGCAGCCCTGGAGACGTTGGGCGAACCTTTCGAGATTGTCTTGGTGAATGACGGCAGCCGCGACCGCTCGTTGGAACTGATGCACGCCGCGCACGCCGCCGACCCACGGGTGAAGATCCTCAGCTTTTCGCGCAACTTCGGGCATCAACTGGCGATCACCGCCGGGGCGGATTACGCGACGGGGCAAGCGGTGGTGGTGATCGACTCGGATCTGCAAGACCCACCAGAGGTCATTCCAACCCTGATTGCGCAATGGCGTGAAGGGTACGAAGTGGTTTACGCGGTGCGCGAAGAACGTGAAGGCGAGACGTGGTTCAAGACCGCCACCGCCTCGCTTTTCTACCGCCTGATCAACCGCATCACCAGCGTAGATTTGCCCGTAGACGCGGGCGACTTCCGCCTGATGGACCGCAAAGTGGTGAACGCTCTGGGGCGCATCCGCGAGCACCACCGCTTCATGCGCGGCCTTTCGGTGTGGGTAGGTTTCAAAAGCACCGGTGTGCCTTACAAGCGCCACGCCCGCAAGGCAGGCAGCACCAAATACCCATTGCGAAAGATGCTCAAGTTCGCCCTCGACGGCATCACCAGTTTCTCGTACCTGCCACTGCAACTGGCAACCTACATGGGCTTTGGCGTCGCCAGCCTGAGCCTGCTCTTCATCGTGGTGGTGATTGCGTTGCGCCTCTTCAGTGCGCTGGCGCAAGACGCAGCCTTCTACGGGCAAGCCTCGACGCTGGCGGCGACACTGTTTATTGGCGCAGTGCAACTCATCTCGCTGGGCATCATTGGCGAATACGTGGGGCGCATCTACGATGAAGTGAAGAAACGCCCGCTCTACATCGTCGCCGATGCGGTGGGCTTTGACGAAGTGCAGCGCCAACGTGGCGAACAGAAAGACGGGGCGCGCTAGTGGCTTGACTCTGCGGGGGAAGCGCGTATAATAAAACCGTTGTTCGGGGAGATGGCGGAGCGGTTGAACGTGCTCGTCTCGAAAACGAGTAGGGCTTAGAAAACCCTCGGGAGTTCGAATCTCCCTCTCCCCGCCAAACCTAGAGCCAGAACGCCGTCCCGTAAGGGGCGGCGTTTGTCGTAGTAGAGCAAGCCTACCGGGGTTGTGCAGGGTACTCGACGGCTGAAGCTGCGGGTTGCCAGCCAGAGACGGCCTTGAACTACACGCACATATACGAGAACCCATGCACCAGCATTACCCTGGGATCTATCGTGATCAAGTTGGAATCGAAACCATCGTGGTTGAGAATGACGGGCACGTCATCCAGACCACCATCCGAGGAATCACGTTCAGCGCCACTATATAGCAATCCTATCGGGGTCGTGAAGCCGAAAGGCTTGAGCCAGGACGGTTGCGACGCCCCCAGGCAGGCGACTGAAGGCGCGCCTGCGGAGCCTTCGGTAGCACGGATAGAGGAAAAGCTTAAAAACATTGGTGGTATCGGTGGTATCCGTGGATTGCTGATGGAATGAACCACGGATAGCACGGATAGCACGGATAGCGCAAGCCTCCAGTTTAGGTTTGCTATCGTCACGCCTCACAGTCACGCCTCACCCACCATAAGCGCCCCATAGATAGCCGTAGCTACCTATGGGGCGCTTGAATCTATCGGGGTACGCCACGGTCAGCACATGGGTGGGGTGTTTAGTACGGCTGATGTGTACGTTACGCTGCCTGCCACAACGGGCTGCGCTGGTCTACTTCCCACGGGCGCGGCGAACGGGACGCTTGCGCTCCGATTTCTGCTTGAGCCCGACGGCGTGAACCACCGGCGAGTC
>CAIRDL010000530.1 GCA_903877345.1 uncultured Oscillochloris sp.
CAGCCCCCGTTCGCCATTTGCGGTCATTATTATGTCAAGGTAAACTGTCGCTGCCCCACACTCACCAGCGCACGAGGGACGCTCATCGCCTGCGTCCTCCTGCGCTAAATCTGCAATCCCTACGGGGCTGGCACCAGCCACGGCCCAGCGACACACGGCCACGTCTCGGCGACAAACACGCCGTCGCGCAGCACCGTGTCGGCCCAACAAGCGGCGCGCTCGACATTGGGCATCTGCGGGATGTACCAGAGTGTGATCGGCTCGCCCGCCAATGGCTCCGCCGGTTCGATAAACACCTCCGGCCCCTGCTGATACGTCTCGCTACAACAGGTGCCGAGTGTCGCCAAATCCGCGTCGCCTTCCGCTGGCTGGTGGCGCGAAATATAGACAAAAGCCGCATCAGGGCGCGGGTCGTCGCTCGGGCGCAGCAAAAGCGTTGGGCCGTCGCGGGTCGCGGCGATCCGCAAGCGGCTCCCGTCGGCGGTAGCAGGCGTCGTCGTGGTCGTCGTCCAGCCCTCGCTCGTCCAGGGCTGCCAGGCGGTGCCGTCCCACGCAGCGACGGTATGGGCCACGCCTGCAGGCACGATCCGCAGAATCGGTCGGTAGACGCCGCCGATGCCGCAGGGGCGTCCGAAGGCCACTGCCAGCATACGGAAACGTCCGTCGCGGTAGAGTTCGTAACGGTTTTGGTAGCGGTAATTGCATGGAATCGGCCAGGGATCCATGCGGAAATCTTGCACCAAGGCCACGCCCACTTCCACACCGTTCGCATCACTGATCGGCTCGGTGAAGGGCAAATTGTGCGGCAGCACCGAGGCGCTGCTAAAGGTCGGACACCCCGCCGCATCGGCATAACCAATTGGTATGCCGTCGGCCCGACTCGGGTAGCGGACGTGCCAATCTACCAGTTTGGCCTGGGTCAGCCAAGGCTGGTCGTTAAAAGTCACATTGCTAATGATCAGTCCATCCGACGAGCCAAGCGTGTACTCCAAGTGCCACGGCCCCCAGGCCAACGCCTCGCTCCGGTCACAAAGTCCGCTGACCACCGCGTCTTGCAGCATCGTCTCGCTGACGCGCCGCCCACTGGTTGCCCCAAGATCTGTCCAAACGCCGCCACCGATGAGGGCGAGATCAGTTAGATCCACGACCGCCCACAGTGCGCCTCGGCCCCACGGAAACGTCGGCGCGACACAGAGATGGCCGGAACGCTCGCAAGGCGAACCGCCCAGACTCGCTTTCACCGCCTCGTAGATCGCCATATCCGCCGGGGGTGCCATGTCCAACTCGCGCTGCACCGCAGGTGCGGCTTGGGCAATGGCGACGGCAAGCTCCGCCAAGTGCGGGGGAATGTCGGGCTGCACGCCACTGAGGCTGTTCACATCGAGGACACTGCCACTGGCTTGGTCGGTAATCGCGGTCATGGTGGTGTTGGTGGCGAAGTTGTAGAGCACGACCTTGAAGCAGCGCCGCTCGCGGCAGGCGTTGGTCGCGGCAGTCAGGTCGCTGATTTTGGTCGGCACCACGCCAAAAACCTCGATCAGCAACGGGCCAGTGCCAGCTACGGTGTGCGTGGCGGCGAGAATACGCGGGTCACGCAGCACCAACCCTTGGGCTGTCGCCGCCTCAGGGTCAAGGCCGGTTTGGATTAAAATCGGCGGCTCGGCGACCAACGCAGCGGCAATCGCAGCCCGTCGTGTAGCAACAGCGGGTACCGGCGGGGCCAGGCGGTCGGTCAGGAAGGGCGGCGGCGCGGTCGGCTGCGAACCGCTAGGCGGCGGGGCAACGGCTCCCGTGCAGGCAGCCAACAGCACAAGGGTGAGCAGCGTAAGCAGACGTAGCCAGCGCATAGACAACCTTTGTAGATTGCAGATTGTAGATTGTAGGCAATACCGCAAAACTCGCCCTGTCACGCTGAGCGGAGCGAAGCGTCCCGGCGATGATGATGCCCACCGGGACGCTTCGCTC
>CAIRDL010000531.1 GCA_903877345.1 uncultured Oscillochloris sp.
ACGTCTGGAGTCCTTGCTCATGGCAATGTTTCCCTAATTAGGCGCGGCGACCCAGCAACGAGAGTGCCGGGATGAGCGCATTGCTTCAGCGGGCTTGAGCGCAAAGCGAACGATGTGGGCTACGGTCACAAGATCTAGTGGGCATCGGGACTAGATTAGGCTATGCGACTATTCTCGGCCCGTTCGAGGACGCGCACCATACCGGCGAGGACGCGGTCAAGGAGCAGGATCAGAGCCTCAATCTCGGGTTCAGTCATGTGGGCGAGGGCCATGTGCATCTGTTCACGACGGGCCTGCTTGACCTCGGAGATCAGCTCGCGGCCCTGGGGGGTCACCGTCACCATCACTTGGCGGCGGTCCTTCTCATCACGAAGGCGGTCAATGAGTTGCTTGTCACGCAGGCGATCTACCACGCCAGTAAGCGAAGCAGCGGATTGGTGGGTTGCATCGGCGAGGTCGGACATCTTACAGACCTCGTTGGTCTGTTCGAGGTGGAGCAACGTGTAGAATTGCGGCAGCGTCATGCGGAAGCGGTCTTCATCAAGGAGTTGCATAAACTGGCGCTGGGCCAGCCAGCTGATCTGCATGATCGAGCGCTCGATCTCTTCAAGCGCACTGCGCTCACCTCGGGGCTGTTGCTCACGGTACACCTGGGTCATAGATAGCTTACCTTCAGGCGCGGGCACCCAGCAGCTTCAGCGCTGGGCGCTGCGTCCTGCTTCAGCGGTTGGCGTTTATGCGCGAAGTTGCCCATAGGTACGGCTCGCGGGGCATTCCTCGACCCTACTGATAATCTACAGCCTTGAGTATATCATGCCTTAAGTATCGTTGCAAGGGCAAGGTTGCAGTCACGGCAGAGCCGTGGTACCCTCGTGCCTCAATGCTTGGCGGGGGTTTGGGGACAAAGCCCCCAAAGCAAGGCGTATTTCACCGCTTTACTAAAGGGGTAAGCTTACTACAGGCTTAGGGATGCGGAAGTGCTTAATCATCCAGGTCGTGCAAATGATCCGTGCTGCGTGATCCGTGAGCGGGCCGCACCCTGACCAAGTGCGGATCACGGATCAGATGGGATGTTTTAAATCTTCCGCTTCCCTTAGACAAGGTGCGCAGGTAGATTACCGTTTTGGCGAATGCACCGCGTCCTGTCGCGGTAAAGCTGTACGTTGCAACCTTGTCTTCATGGCTAGCGGCTATCTTTGTGTGAATTGCAGGAGGGGATGATGGATCAGATGACGCTGGCCGACGCGGCGAGGACGGTACTCCTCGCGGTGGCACCGCTGATCGCCGGTGGGGCGGTCACGACAACGGGCGTGGAGTTGACGGACGCGGCGGCGGAGACTTTGGCACGGGATTGGGGTGCGGTCGAGGCGCGCTTTCGGCGCGAGTTGGATCCTGCCGAGCGCACGGCCCTAGCGCGGGCGGCAGGGGTGGTCGAGGCACGTCTGGCGGGCCACGCGAAGTCCGCCCGGGCGCTCGACTACTTCCGCACTGACCCGCAGGACGTGGAAGCGCGCCATATTGTCGAGGGGCAGATCGTCGAGGTGTTCAAGCCCGCCCCGGAAGAACTTAGTGCTCTCGCCCGCAAGCTGATCGCCATGCAGCCCTCGCTACGGGCTGACGCGGGGCGGTCACTGCTCCCGCCGACCCTGAGCAACGACGGCGTCCGCTTTAGCTACGGCCACGCCTTGATCATCGGCGTTGGCGCATACGCGAACCCCAAGCTGAGTGTCGCAGGCGATACTGCTGCCAACGATGCGCGGGCGCTCGGTTCGCTGTTGCGCGACTCACGCTTCGCCGCTTACCCGGAAGATCATGTCCATGTGCTAGTAGACGCTAAGGCGTCCCGTGACCATATTCTGGATGCCCTGGAGGAGTTGGCCCATCGAGTGGATGGTGGCACCGCGCTGATCTACTTTGCAGGCCACGGAGAACCCCTTGGCGACAATTACGCATTGTTGCCGTATGACGCCGATTTACACCGCCTGGCCGAGACCGCCTTGCCCGCCGAGCTTTTCCAACGGCGGGTGGCGAAGATCCGCGAGCGGGCGGGCAACCTCGTCGTGCTGCTCAACTGTTGTCACGCTGGCGGGATCGGCGACGAGGTGCTTGAGCCGTCCGCCGGTGGCCCATCGGGTATAGCACCACCTCCGGCCTTCTATCGGCCCCTCGCAGTGAAAAGCGGGCAAGTCGTGATTTCGGCCTCGCGCCCGAACCAACGGGCGGGTGCCCGCTCCTACCGCGACCCGCAGCACACCGTCTTTGGCGCGCATCTGATCGAGGCGCTGAGCGGCCAAGCCCCGGGCGCAGGGGCGGGGCTTAGCGTGTTGGAACTTTTCGCGCATCTGTGCGCCTGCGTGCCTGCCGACGCGCAGCACATCGTAGACCATTGGCAAAGCCTTGCCCAAGAGCCACTGCTCTACGCCGCGCAGCTTGATGGCGACGTGACGGTGGCGGTGCGGCCCGGTTGGCGGGGCGACAGTTCAAGCCACGACCATGACCAGCAGGTGCGCCGCTTGGCCGTGTTAGAGCTTCAACTGGAGGCCGGGGGCGGTAGCGAAACGGTGGTACCGGCACTTCTGGCGGAGCGGGAACGGCTCCTGCGGGCATTGGTGGGGTAGAGACGCACAGGGATAGAGACGCCCCGGCGGGGCGTCTCTACAAACCATAAGGGGTGCGATGAGTGCGTTGTTGGCCGAAACCTACGCCTACTTTCTTGCCAACCAGGCGCGCTTCTGGACGGAACTAGGGCGGCATCTGAACCTCAGCGGGAGCGCCCTGGCGCTCAGTCTGCTTTTCTGTATCCCCTCAGGCATCTGGGCGGCACATCACCCGCGCCGCGCCCAGGTGCTGATCAACCTCGTTGGCACGTTGCGGCTCATCCCGAGTCTCGCCATTCTCTTCTTAGCTTTGCCCTATCTCGGCACCGGCTTTGGCCCGGCGCTTGTCGCCCTGACCATTCTGGCCCTGCCGCCGGTGCTGATCAATGTGTACGCCGGGATTCTGGGCGTCGAGCAGGCTGTGGTCGAGGCAGCCTATGGTATGGGCATGACGCCACGCCAACTGTTGGTGCAGATTGAGTTGCCGCTCGCACTGCCGGTGATCATCGCGGGCATTCGCACGGCTGCCGTTGAAGTGATCGCCAGTGCGACGTTAGCGGCTTTTATCGGAGCTGGTGGGCTGGGGATTTTTATCACGCGGGGCTTTGCCCTGTTTGAACCCCGGATTATGCTCGTCGGGGCTATTCCCATCGCGGTTCTGGCCCTGTTGAGCGAAGTAAGCTTTGGCCTGATCGAGCGCTGGCTTGTCCCG
>CAIRDL010000532.1 GCA_903877345.1 uncultured Oscillochloris sp.
CGCCGTTCAGCCTCTCACTGGTGCTGCCCGTCACCAATGTAGTCGCAAGCCTCGCCGCCATTATCGCCGAATGTCAGACGGTCGCGGCGGCGCACACCACCGACTACGAAATCATTCTCGCCGATGATGCCAGCAGCGACGGCACGAGCGAACTCGCTGACCGCCTCGCGGCAATTCACACCCCCGTCGCCGTGATCCACTACCCGCGTCGCCGGGGCTACCGTCAGGCGCTGTACGACGCCTGGGGCGTTGCGCGTGGCACCTATGTGGTGGCGCTCGCCCTCGCTGGCCCAGCGACGGTCGCCGACATCGCCCGCCTCTTACCCGCCGCGCCCGACCACGCGGCAATTTTCGGCTACCGGGTGCCGTCGCCCCAACATCCCACCGAGCGCCTGTTCGCCGCCATTGCCAAGCTGCGGGTCGCCCCTGGCATGCACGATCCGCTGTTGGGGTTGGGCCTCTTCCGCAACGACCTGCGCGACCTGTTGCTGCCCAACGGCCCCGACGCCCTGACTCACGCCGACCTTTACGCGGCAGCACGGCAACAGCACCACAAGATCGCCCAGATCGCCGTGCCAAGTCATGCGGAGACGGCGGCGCGGCCTAGCTTTGGGGGCACTGGCGCAGCATTGGGGCAACGGGGCAGCGTCGTGGGGGCAGGGGTACTCATCGCCGCCGGAAGCCTCTGGCTGCGCTATCGTTGGCGCCGCCACCCCTAGCCAAAGCCCCAACTTTTACGCTTTGCTTGGCGTCTAAGGGTTGAGGGTTCGGGGTTCAGGGTTCGGGGTTCGGATTTCAGAACGCTCTGTGCGGCAAATCTACAAGCTACAAGCTGCAATCTCAGTAGTAAGGAGTACAGACTATGAGTCAGCCGGAAGACGGAAACAACCAAACACCGCCCCAGAACGATCTTGGCAGTGAACTGCGCGAACTCGGCCAACAACTCGAAACCGCCGTCCGCATCGCCCTCACCAGTGAGAAGGCGAAGCAGGTGCAACAGGATGTCTCGTCGGGCCTAAAGGAGATTGGTACGCAACTCCATGTGGCGGTCAAGGCCCTGCAAGACAACCCGCAAATGCAGCAACTCGTTGAGCGTGGCGAGCAGGTGCTGAGCCAAGCCCAACAGAGTCGGGCCACCCAGGATTTCCAGGAAACCTTAGCCCGTGGCATCGCCCAGTTGAATGACCAATTGGCCGCCTTCGTCACCCGGATGCACCAGCCCGCAACCCCGCCTTCCACCGACTCCACCCCCACCACCGGCGAGACGACCCGCCTCGATCCCGACCAGAAGTAAGGCACGTTTCAAACGAGCTTGACCGTTTAGCGATCTGACGCAAAGCCGCAAAGCCGCAAAGCCGCAAGCAATGTGTGATGCAGGCGCAGGTTTCAACGGTCAAGCCGGAACCGCCGCTGCTGAAACATGCCTAAGGCCCAGGTTTGTAGGGTGTAGAGACGCAAGCTCTTGCGTCTCTACGAACCCTGTCCCGGTGCCGCAAAACTATAGCGACGAGGTTTGTGTTGGAGCGTGTCAAGGGTTTCGCGGAGCGGATCTTCCAGAATGTCGAGCAGGTGATTATTGGCAAGCGCAACGCGGTCGAACTTGTGCTGGTGGCCTTGCTCTGCCGGGGCCATGTGCTGCTCGAAGATGTGCCCGGCACCGGCAAGACGGTTCTCGCCAAGAGCATCGCCCGCTCGCTTGGCGGCAGTTTCAAGCGCATCCAGTTCACCCCCGACTTGCTGCCCTCCGACGTGACGGGGGTGGCGATCTTTAACCAGCAGAACCGCGAGTTTGAGTTTCGGCAGGGGCCGGTTTTCGCCCAAATTGTGCTGGCCGATGAGATTAACCGGGCAACCCCCAAGACCCAAAGCGCCCTGCTTGAGGCGATGGAGGAGCGTCAGATTACGGTGGATGGCATCACGTACGGGCTGCCCGCGCCCTTCATCGTGCTCGCCACCCAAAATCCCATTGAGTACGAGGGCACGTTTCCGCTACCCGAAGCGCAACTCGACCGCTTCTTATTGCGCTTGCACCTCGGCTACCCGGATCGGCTCGACGAAATCGCCATCCTCCGCCGCCAACGCCAAGCCCATCCGCTCGATGCGCTCGCTATCGTCGCCGAAATGGACGAACTGCTGATGCTCCAAGCGGCGATCAAGGAAGTCTACGTTGACGAACTGATCGAGGAGTATATCGTCGCCCTCGTGACGGCAACGCGCCACCACGAAGATGTCTACCTCGGGGCAAGCACACGCGGCTCCCTGGCGCTCTACCGCACCGCGCAGGCGTGGGCGGCAATCCGGGGCCAGAGCTTCGTCACCCCTGATGATGTGAAGATCATGGCTGGCCCAGTGCTCGGCCACCGGATGCTTGTCAGCCCCGCCGCCCGCATCCACGCTGTCACCGCCGGGGCCGTGATTGAGGCGATTCTGAACGCGGTGCCGGTGCCGGGCGCACGGGCCGGACGGCACTTTGATCGCCCTGGAGCTGGAGTTAGCCGGTAAGCCAAGGGGTCAGGGGTCAGGGGTTAGGGGTTAGGGTGA
>CAIRDL010000533.1 GCA_903877345.1 uncultured Oscillochloris sp.
CGTATCTGGCTATCGGCTTTCGGCTATCGGCTATCGGCTATCGGCTATCGGCTATCGGCTATCGGCTATCGGCTATCGGCTATCGGCTATCGGCTATCGGCTATCGGCTATCGGCTATCGGCTATTTAGGGTGCAAGCGACCGCTCAAACGCCGCCTGGTACGCCTCAGCGGTGTAGGCGAGCGCCCGGTAGACATAGTGCGGCACAATGCGCGCCTCGTGCTTGGGGAATTGGTCGCGCACAAAGACCAAGTTCCGCAACAGCTTCATTTCGATCACCGCACGGGCGAACTCGAAGCCTTTGGTGCCTTTGTTGCGCTGCATCCAGGCGACGAACTTACGAATGGGCGCAATGGGGCGCTTGCGCGGCCGCCGCAACATGCCGACGTAGGCTCGCACCCCGACGCGCCGATTGCCCGCCTCGTTCCGTTCGCCCAGTTCAAGCAACGGCTTGATCAGGTCAAACATTTCCTGGCCGCGCTCCGTCCGTACCAACATCCACTGCCAACGCTGCTCCGGCGGCAACGGTGCGCCCAGATAGCCAATCGTAAGATCCGCGAGGCCGTTTTGGTAGTCGAAACAACTCAGGCAGGCGGCGGGGAAGATGCCGCGCTCACCACCGAGCGCGCTCACGTCCAGGTCAACGTAGTTCATCTTTTCGAGATGTCCGTCTTGGTGGCGCAACCAGACCCGGAAGTCCTGCATGAACTCGTGGTGAACCACCGTCTTAGGCGACTTCGAGACGATGTTCAGGAAGCGCAGGAGGTCGGGGTAACTGGTGTTGTCGGTGCAGGGCAACCCAATCACGTACAGCTTTTCGAGGCCCAGTTCGGCCTCAATGGCGCGGAGCGCGTGAACTTGGCAGCCCATCCCGATGAAGGCGATGCGCTTCAAGCCGCTGGCCCGCACCTCCGCCAACACCTCCAGTGTCGGTGAAAGACAGGGCTTGTTCCCGGCACTCGCCAACACCTCGGCGGGCGTGCGGGCGACGAAGGGCAGCGGTGCCCAAAGCGTGCCCGGGGCGGCCTTCGTGGCGATGACGCCATCAACAAGCCCTTGTTCGAGCAGCAAGGCACCCAAACGGGTGACGATGCCGCTCCATTGCGCCTCGTAGTTAATCTGGCGCAACCGCGTGATGTGGATCGCCCGGTTAATGCCGAAGAGCAACTCGTCGCCGTCGTTGCGGTTGCGCCCGTGGAGCTTGCGTTCGATCTGCTCGTGGCGATTCTGCACAAAGACGCACGCCGCAGCCATCAGGGGGCGCAGTTCGCCCCCGCAGATGCCGCAATCGCTGCACAGCTTCGGACGCCCCTTGAAGCGCTCCGCCTGCGTAAGTACCGTGATTTCAGCGAGTGAGCGCGCCTTGGGCGGCGTGACCACCCGTTCGGTGCCGACTGATGGGTTCGCCATACTTTAGGCTCCCAAATGCTCTTTTGCGGCGAGGAGCACATCGCCGGTAATGTTGGCGATGCCCCGTTCGCGGGCATATTTCTCGACATTGGTGCGGACACGACCGCGCACAAAGAAGGGGATTTTCTTGAGCATCACCTCGGCGTCCGCCGTCCACACTGGCGTAACCACCGTCGGCTGACTGCTCACCGTTGCCACCGGACTGCTCACCGCCGCTACTGTGGCGGGCGCAACCGCGACAAGCGCCTCCGCCGTTTCAGGCTCGCCGCCCGCAACAGCCAACACCGGGGCCATGCTCGTAACGGCAGGCGGAACGTCGCCCTCGCTCTCATCCAGACCCGCGTCGCCGAACATATCAATCAGATGCTTCTCCATGCCGAGCGTACAGGTCGTGTAAACCTCGTCGGCAATCACATCAGCCCCATCAAAGGCGAGGAAGGGGCGATACGCGAGCAGATGGCTTTCGATGTGCGTCGGCGGCGCAATCACCATCACATTCAGATCGTGCTTGCGGCCCGTGTGGCGCTCCATTTGCGTCCCACAAACCAGATCAGGCCGCAGGTCGCCAATGCGCTGCGCGACTTGCTGGAACTCATCGGTGGCGAGGAAATCCTCGTCTTTGACATAGCCCGCAAGTTGCTCGCGCACCCAGGCGGCCTCTTTCAACAAATAGGTGCCAGCACCGACCAGTGGCATGCCCAGTTCGTCTACTAGGAATTTCGCCATGCCAACGGTATGGGTCGCATCACCAAAGACAAAGGCTTTTTTGCCTGAAAAGCTCTCCATATCGGCGGTGCGGGCGAACCAAGGCACATTCGAGGGTGCCGAAAGCCCGTCTAGCGAGAAGTCCGTCAGTGGTGGGAGCTTGATAGGCGTGGCGGGTACCGTTAGGCGGGCACCGACTTCGTTGAGGCCCGCGATGAGGGCGTTGAGCCAGCGCAGGGTCGGCTGGACGCCAATGGGCGCTTCGCGCAGGGCTGGCGTGCCGAACTGGGCTTCGAGGTAATTGGCGGCGGTGCTGCCCAATTCGCGGTACGGCGCAATCGTCAGCCAAGCCGCCGCGAGGCGGCGCAAGTCGCCCACCGAAGCGGCCCACGGAGCCACGACATTCACCTGCACGCCGAGGGTCTTGAGGATGCGGCGCAGGCTGATCAGGTCGTGGCGGGCGTGGAAGCCCAGGGACGACGGGCCGAGAATGTTCACGCTAGGCTGCGCGGTGAGCGGTTGCGGCGCGGCGTAGGTTTTCACCAATTCGCTGAACAGCCCATCGGCGGCGGCAGTCTCCTGCATCCGGTAGGGGTTCGCATCGTAGACAATCACATCGCAGCCGAGCCCCGCTTCCTTCGTGGCGATTTCAAGATTGTCTTGCAGCAGAATGGTCGAACAGGAAGCGACCACGACAATCAGTTCGGGATGGTGGTTCGCCGCGACTTGGCGCAGCGTATCGGGCAGGCGCATGCTGCCACGGGCCAAATCGTTGCCACTTACGACACTAGTGGTCATCGCCGGAAAGTTCGGCGTGCGCTCAAGCATCGTAAAGAGCGTAGTCACGTAATCATCGCCCTGGGGGGCGTGGAAAACCGCATGGACGTTCCGCATCGAGTTCATCACTCGCGCAACGCCGTGGTGGGCGGTACCCTCATACATCCAATAGGCCAAGCGCATATGCGTATCCCCAAATAAGCCAAGGTTTTAGGTACTAGGTTTCAGGGGCCAGGTTTCAGGTTTCAGGGGCCAGGGGTCAGGTCTTAGGTTGTAGGTCTTAGGTCTTAGGTTGCAGGTACTAGGTCTTAGGTCTTAGGTTGCAGGTTGACCGTTCGTAGTAGGGGCTTTAGCCCCGTCTCAGCTTTGTAGCGCGGCTGAAGCCGCTACTAAGAACCGCGCAGGGTGTCTTGATGCGTTTGGTCTGACCCCTGACCTCTGACCCCTGACCTCTGACCTCTGACCCCTGACCCCTGACCCCTGACCCCTGATCCCTGCCTACCGTTGCGAAATCACATCACCCGACGCACTCGGCATCACCCCAGCAGTCCAGACGGGGTCGAGGCCCAGGGGATCAAGCTTGGCGTGGCGGCGCATGGACTTCGTAAAAAGGCCGACCAACGTGTTGACCCCGGCCCAACCGTGGATGGGCGAGAAGATGAACTCGGTGCCCCATTTGGCGACGACGCCGCGCCCAATTAGTGGGTTGGCGGTGATGATATTCGAGATCACCAGATCGGGCTGTTCGGCGGCAATGCTGCGGAGTTGGCGCTCGAAGTTAGCCTGTTCAACCAAACGCACCCCGTCGAGCCGCTCCAGTTCGCGGGCGTGGAAACGCCGATTGATGTGGGGCGTCGCGCACTCGATCACGTCCGCCCCGGCAGCGCGCAGGAAACGGGCAAGCGGCAGTTCGAGCAACGTGTCGGCGGTGAAGAAGACCTTCTTGCCCCGCAGCAGCTCGGTATGCTCCTTAATCCGTTCCCACGCCGCCGCCTCACGCGCCGCCAGATCTACCTTCACCCCAAAAAGCGCCCCAAGTTCTTCCCAGAAATTGCGGCACCCATCAGGGCCAATGGGGAAGAGCGACGACAGCACGGTGGCCCCACGCTCGTTGATCAGCAGGTTGGCGACTTTCGGCAGGAAGGGCTGGAGCGGGGCGATGATTGTGCCAGGGCCAATCGGCGGCAGTTCGTGGAAGTGATTGGCGGGCAGAAACCCCGCCACCGGCAGACCCAGGCGCGACGCTTCCAGGGCAAAATCGTCGGCGATGACATCGTTCACCGAGCCGAGGAAGACGATGCGCTTGTCTTCGGGCGGGGCGACCGGGCAGTACGGCAGCAGCGCTTGCAGCACCGAATCTTCGCTTTGCGCGAAGGTGAAATCGAGACCGGAGGCAGGCACAAACAGCACCGGCACCTCCGGGGTGCTGACCGAGTGGGCCAAGCCCTCGAACTCAACCTTCATCACTTCGGGAGTACAAGAGGAGAGGAGGAAGATCACCGAGGGCTTATGTTCGCGCTTAATCTCGGCAATCTGGTCGGCGATGTGGGGCTGTGCGGCGGACAGATCGGCCTCTTCAAGCAGCGAAACGGCAAAGCGCGGGCGGGCGAAGATCATCACTCCCAGGGTGTTCTGCAACAAGTGGGCGCAGGTATGGGTGCCAATGATTAGGAAAAAGCTGTCCTTAATCTTCTGGTACAACCAACCGACGCTCACGAGGCCGCAGAACGAGTGATTCAAGCCGTCTTCACGGGCAAACTGGGCCTTCGGCGGCATAGGGCAACTCCTTGGCGCAGCGTGGCGCACCTTCAAGGGACGGATCACGCGCAGTTCTTACGACGCTGTGCGTCCTATTATAACACTTTATGAAAGGAGGGAGTGTAGAAACAAGCAGCGTGCAACGGCCTAAGTAGTTCGTAAACCAAGGTTCCTTGCCTTTCCCCATCACGTCCGTTGGCTGAGCTTGTCGAAGCCAGCACTTGTACTAAAAGACTTAGTTTACGGACTACTAAGGCTATGGGCGTTGACCGCACGCCAGTTAATCGAGGCGCTCGCGGGCCTCATCAAAACTACGGTAAACCTCTTGGTGCAAATCAAGCGTTGCGAGTTTCGCGGCGAGTTGGCGGCGGAAGAAAGCGTTGGTCGAGTAGCGCGTTGAGGAGAGGAAAAAACGCTCGGTATTGCGCCGCACCATCGCGTAGAACGCCTCGGCGGCATTCGGGTTCAGGTTGAAGTTATCGTAATTAACGATCACATTCATCGTGCGCCCAATCCCAATGAAGAAGCCTTCGAGATAGATTGCCAGCGCCGTCACATCTTCGGGGGTCGCCAGATTCAGACCCTCGAAGTTGATATAGGCGATATTAGCCTCGGCGTCGTAGCGCGTCCGCTCTTCCAGGCGCAACACCGCCCGTTGCAGCAAGCCCATCGGGTGCTCGGCAAAGATACGTTCGTCCATCACGCGCAGATCGGGGCTAACTTGGGGCTGGAACGCCATCTGGGCTAGCACGTCCCGTTCGAGTTCCAGCCCTGGCGCAATCTCGACCAACTCCAGCCCGTTGGTCGTTAGGCGAAAAACCGCCCGTTCGGTGAGATAATGCACCGTCTGACCGCGTTGGGCGGCATATGGGCCACTAAACGTCACCTGCTCAACCTGCGGGATAAACTTCTTGGTGCGCCCCTCCTTCACAATCTGGAGCCGCCCGTCCTCGACGGCGACCATCGCATCATCGGTATGCGTACCGAGGAAGTAGAGGCTGCGGGCATTCTGGCTAATGTTAATAAAGCCGCCTGCTCCCGTAAACTTCATGCCGAAGCGGCTCACATTCACATTGCCCTGAACATCTACCTGCGCCATGCCCAGAAACGCCTGATCCAGCCCGCCGCCATCATAAAAATCGAACTGATAGGGCTGGTCAATGATCGCCTGGGCATTCGCCGTCGCCCCGAAGCTCAGCCCGCGTGCGGGGATGCCGCCGACACCGCCCGGCTCAACCGTCAGCGTAATCAGGTCGAGGATGCCCTCTTCGTTGGCGACCGCCGACACGCCTTCAGGCATCCCAATGCCAAGATTGACCACCGCGTTGATTTTGAGGAACTGCGTGGCGCGGCGGGCAATCACTTTGCGCGGAGTCAACGGCAACGGTGCAACCCGACCCTGCGCGACCCGCACCTCACCCGTGTAGGCGGGATTGTAGTCTTCGGCAAAGGTCTGGGGGTGCAACTCGGGCGACGCCACGACCACACAGTCCACCAGAATACCAGGGATCTTGATATCCTTGGGGCTACGCAGGTGCATCGTAGTCACGCGCTCCACCTGAACAATCACGATGCCGCCCGCATTCTTCACCGCCTGGGCAATCGAGAGGCTTTCGAGGGTCAACGCCTCACGCTCCATCGAAAGATTGCCCTCCTCATCGGCGGTCGTGCCTCGAATAAGCGCCACATGC
>CAIRDL010000534.1 GCA_903877345.1 uncultured Oscillochloris sp.
ACGCCCGCATTGTCGTGCTGCCCGACCTGAGTGCGCCCGAGGCTACCGAAACCTTGGCCTACCGCCCCTCGCGCTGCTTGAGTTGCGCGAGCAGGGTTTGCACCTCCAGGAAAGCCGGGCGCGGACTCCAGTCAGGGTTGAGGATGCCGAAGGACGCCTGCTCATGGTCGGGGTTGCCCTGGGCAGCCCACAGCACCGCAAAGTTCATATTCCACAGGAAGAGATTGCCGACGTAGGGATAACTTTGGTAGACGCGGCTGATCGCCGCTGTGATATACGCCGCCTGCTGCGCCTGGCTCACGTGGTTGCCAAACTCGTAGCCAGGCGTATTGTTGGGCGTCGCCCAGCCATACTCGGTGATCCACGCCTCTTTTGTGCCCATCCCATACTGTTCCATCCACTGCCGCACATTCTCGATATGGCGGAAGTAATGGGTCTCGTCGTCATTCCAACAGCGGTCGGGCGCGGGCTGACAACCCTCGATGAAGCTTGGTTTGTCCGGCCACATGGTATCGGGCGGATTGGCCGCGCCGCCGGGGTGTACCGCCTGGATGTCAAAGTAGTTCCGCACCTCGCCGCCATTGTAGGTGTACATCGCCCGATAGAACTCTTCGTCCGAAAGGGCAATGGACGGGTTGGTCACACCACTCGACGAAGATGCCGCCGCCAACACCAGTGCCTGGGGATCAGTGGCCTTGATCGCCGTGTAGGCCAACTTGAGCATCTCGACATAGCGGCCCACATCGGCAGGCGTAATCGTGCCACCCGTCTCGTGGGCCAGATTCGGCTCATTCCAGATCTCGTAGGCTTGAATCTTCCCCTTGTAGCGCTCGGCCATCAGGGTCACAAAATTGGCGAGCGTTTGAGGATCATTCGGCAGACCGTTGGTGGGATTGTACGCTGTAGGGGCGCGCACAACGTTTACCAAGAGTTTGCGCCCGCTGGTGTGGACGGCGGCAACAATCCGATCAAGCTCTTCCCAACCGTAGATCTGCTTAACCGGGTCTTCGATGTCCTGCCAGACCACTTGCTGGCGCACCCAGTCAAAACCGGCATTTTTAGTGAGCTGAAGCACCCGCTCACGGTCGGTGTAGTAGAGATGGGCGACCACGCCGAACTCAAGGTAGGCGGGATTGTTGGCACCTTGGTTCGGCTCAAGGGTGGCGGTAGGGACGGGGCTAGGCGGCACGGCGGTGGCGGTTGCTGGTACGGCGGTCGAGGGGCGCTTGGTGGGCGCAGCGCTTGGTGCGGCGGTGGGCGCACCATTCGTATTCGTTGTTCCGTTCGCCGCCGGTGAGGACGGCCCGCCGCACGCCGCGACGAGCAGCGCAAGCACCAAAAGACTCAACAACGTACTGCTCTGCCGGAGAGAAAGTTGCATAATTTAACTCCTGCTTCACATATGTTCATGAATTAGCTACAGGCCGAACACACGCAGCGCCTGCTGAAGTGCTCGACCTGTAATTTTCGTTGCTGTAACCTGTGTGGTTCGTAGTAGCGGCTTCAGCCGCGTTATCAAGCTAGTACTCCAACGAGACGTTAGCTGTTTGTGTTATCACAAAGGCACAAAGACTGCATTCATGGTTGGCATCTTCGTGCCTTTGTGGTGAATCTGAAAGCTCGTTGGAGCTTTACGGTTTGCCGCTCAAGATGCACTGCTACCGCTTCGACATAGACTGGATGCTGTTGAACGCCGGACGAGGACTCCAGTCGCCATTGATCACGCCGAAGGAAGCCTGTTCGTGCTGCTCATTGCCTGTGGCGCGCCACGGCACGGCGAAGTTCAGATTCCAGACGAACATCGCGCCGATCCAGGGCGCCCACTCGTTGCGCCCAATCTCGAAAGCCCGCGTAATCCACTGGGCCTGCGTCTCCTGCGAGATACTTTTGCCGTACTCGTAACCGGGGGTATTGTTGGCGGTCGCCCAACCGAACTCCGTCACCCAGATCTGCTTGTCGGCCATCCCGTTCGCCACCAAGGTAGCACGCACATCCTCGACGCGGCGGAAGTAGAACTCGGCGCTATTCCGCCAATTCGGCCCTGGGCCGGGGTTGGCGGGCCACTTTGCGTCGGGCGGGTTGTACTGACCACCGGGGTGAACGCCAATGGCATCAACGTGGCTGCGGAAGTTCGGGTTGCTCGCCATCGAGCGAATATACTCAGTGTCGCTCAGGGCGATCTCCACCTGATTGGTCTCGGTACTGGTAGGCGCACCACTGACCACAATCGCGTAGGGGTCACTGGCTTTAATCGCGTCGTAGGCGGTCGCCAACATGTCAACGTAGTAGTCCGCACTCGCCACCCGACCACCGATGCCGCCTGCGGTGGCGCAATCGCCGCCGTTCTCGCAGGCCCGGTTCTGCTCATTCCAGATTTCGTAGGCTTGCACGCGCCCACGGTAGCGGGCCGCCATTTGGCCGGTGAAAGAGCCAAAGTCGCCGAAGTTCTCGCGGCGCGGCATCCCCGGCCCGCCTGCCCAATCTGGAGCCGCCACAATCGTCAGCAGCAGATTAATGCCCTTGCTCTGGGCGTCCGCCACAATGTTGTCCAGTTCCGCCCAGAAGATTTGGCCCGAGGCGTCGTGCAAATCGCGCCAACGTACCTGTTGGCGGAGCCACGTCACGCCCGCGTTCTTCGAGAGCGTCAGCACGCGACCACGATCCTGCCATGCGGTTCCCTGGCCGTACAGGTGCGCGTTGAAGCCGTAGACAAACTGCCGGGGCAGCGCATCGGCAGTGCTGCGATATTTGAAATTGCCGTCATTCTTATGGAACTGGTCGCGGTACTCATTGCCAAGCAGGCCCAGCATAATGCGGTACTGCGCGTTCGGCTCGTTCGGATGCCACTCCATCCGCTGCCGCTGGAAATACTGCACCCAATAAGTCTGCCCATCGGCCTGGTTGACCTCCTGGAACTGTTCGCTCAGGGGGAAACCAAAGACATCAAGGCTACCATTGGCGTGCCAAAATTGACTAAAGGGAGCCGGCCCATCCCGCAGGGTGTGGCTGGTCTCAGGGAACCACGAGCCATCGCCGGGGTTGGCGACGGTCTTGAAAGGAGCCTCATTCTCGCGGCCCTTCGCCAGTTGCGTCCCCATCAAGCGGCCCAGAATGTAGTAGCGATTGCCGTCCTTCCCGTAATTCTCGGGATGTTCCTCAAGCACGGCCCGCTCAAAATACTGCACCCGATAGGATTGGCCTGGATTGGTGAAACTCTCCTCGATGAACGGCTGCGAAATGGGGAAGCCGAGGACGAAGAGGGCGTTGGGCGTATTCTTCCAGGTTTCGAGAAAGCCATTGACCGCCGTATGGCCGGTCTCGGCGACATAGCGCGCCTGGTAGGGCGGATAGCTGTCGGCCACCCCACTCTGCGCAGCGCTCTGCCGGGGCCAAGCGACGGTGGTCGCCAGGGTTGAAAGCAGCACCAAGGCCACGATGATGCGTCTGACCATACCTTCCTCTCTTCAAATATTGGGGACAAGGGCTAAGACATACTTCAAACCAGCTTTACAGTTTAGCGATCTGACGCAAAGCCGCAAAGCCGCAAAGAGTATGGAGCGGGGTTCAACTGTGAACCTGCCGCCTCTGAAACATGTCCGAGGTTCCAGAAGCGCCGGTTCTAACCTGAACGCACCGCGCCCTGTTGCGGAAAATCTACAATCTACAATCTGAAACACGCCGCCGATTATACGGGTGCCGGTAGTAGGCGTCAAATGATGCCAGCCGTTAGCCACTACGGGTTGCCTCGCTTGCAAAGTCTACAAAGCGGTAGCCAACGCCCCGTTCGGTGAGAATATAGTGCGGGTTGGCGGGATCGGCTTCGAGTTTTTGCCGCAGATAGGTGATGTAGAGCCGCAGGTAGTGGCTTTCGTCCCGATACTCCGGCCCCCAGACTTTTGCGAGCAGCGTTTCGTGGGTCTGCACGTAGCCCGCCGTCTGCACCAAGTGGTAGAGCAGGCGGTACTCGGTGGGGCGCAGGTTGACCCGCTGCCCGTCAACGAGCACCTCGCGGCGGGCAAAGTCAATGGTGAGCCGGTCGTCTACGCGGATGAGCGTTTGGGGGGCGACGGGGGCAATGTAGTGGCGGCGCAGCACCGC
>CAIRDL010000535.1 GCA_903877345.1 uncultured Oscillochloris sp.
AGTCTGGGTATTCGGGTGCAGCGGGCCGAGCACCGCCTCCCGAATCGCCAGCGCCCGCTCGAGGAGGGGCCGGGCGGCGGCGGAGTCGCCCATAGCCTGGAGCAGCTAGGCGAGGTTGTTGAGGCTGAGGGCCGTGTCGGGGTGCTGCGGGCCGAGCACCGCCTCAGTGATCGCCAGCGCCCGCTCGAAGAGGGGCCGGGCGGCGGCGTAGTCGGCGCTTTGATTCAGGTAGTAGGCGAGTTGATTCGCCAGCACCGCCGCACGTTCATCAGCGCGGGGCAATGCAGTCTCGGTACGATGGCGCAAGTGCGGTAGCAGGTCGTCCAGCGCCGCGAGGTAGCCTGCGCTGTCTCCATGGGCGTTATATTCCGTAAGCACCGCAGCTTCAACCGCCCCTGGCGCGGCGGGGTCGGGGCAGGCGTGGTGGGCGTAGGCGGCCAATAGCCGGTGTAGGCGCGGGGCGTTGCCGTCCGTGGCCTCAATCAGGCCCAAGCCGCGTAGGCGCTGCAAGGCGCGTGCCGCCTGCTTCTGCGCTGGGCGATCTTCGGCGTCGGGCGCAAGGCTGGCGAGCAGCACCTGGCGTGGGATCGGTTCGCCAGGGGCGAAGTGCGCCGCCCGCGCCAACAACGCCCGCGCCGCTTCATCGCTGGCGTCAGCCGGATCGAGCCGGTTCAAGCTCATGGCGAAGGTTCTGGCGACGCTCAGTTCGTGGCTAGTCGGCGAGTGGCGCGCTTCAAGCCCCTGCATCACCTCATGCGTCATCAGGTGCGGGCCGCGCAGTTCAGCCAGAAAGACCGCCGGGTCGCCAAAGGTCGGGTCATCACGGTAGGTCTCCAAATAACTCCCGGCCAAGTGCAACGCCAGAGGCAGATCGCCCACTTCGGCGGCAAGGGCGTCGAGCGCCGGGTGCGGCACGAGGTCGGGACGATGTTTCCCCAACAGGGCAAGGCTCTCAGCGCGGGGCAGCACCGTCAGCGGGAGGGCCAGCACGCCCATACTGGCGGGCCAAACCGCTTGCCGACTGGTGACGAGGATGCGACAGCCGCCACTCGTGGGACGCCACGTTTCGAGCAGGGCTGCGTCTTCGCAATTGTCGAAGATCAGCAGGCGCGGCGTCGGTGCGGCCCAGGCTTCCTGCACCAGACGCACCTGTTCGGGCAGCTTCCGTTCGTGCCAGGCAGCGCCCGCAACCAAACCCGTGCCGCCACAGGCTGCGACCTCGTACACCACCTGCGCGGGGTCAGCGCAGGCGAGCCAGAAGACGCCCCCGGCGAAGTAGCGCCCGTAGCGATGGGCGTATTCGGTTGCCAATTGGGTCTTGCCCACGCCGCCAATCCCCGTGGCGATGACGGTGGCGTAGCCTGCTTTGAGGTTTATCGCCAACCTGCGAAGTTCCGCTTCGCGCCCCGTAAAAAACGTGTTCGGGCGGAGTGCGATGCGATGCGGGATGGCCGTTGCGGTGAAAGAGTCGGGCGGAGGGAGCGGCTCTGCTTCGGAAGTTGGCAAGCAGCGCAGTAACTCCTCGGACTCGGCGAACGTGGTGGGTGCTGGCTTGCCAATGCTTGCCGGGTCGTTGGGGAAGTTGTAGATGTTGATGGTCTGATCGCGCCCGACCACATCGCCGACGCGGATGTTGCCCGTCTTATTCCCGGTGCCAAAATTGACGCCCGCTGTTGGCGGCGGCGTCACGACCGGCGCGGGGTAGCCTCCGAGGAAGCGCAACCTCTGCGCCTCGTCGTCGCCCAAGCCGAGGATCTGAAGCAGCGCCTGGAGCGTGTCGAGCGGCAGCCGGTTGGTGCCATCCAGATAATGGCGGAGCATCGTGAGGTCGCAACTCAGGTGTTGAGCGAGCCACGTCTTCGTGTCTTGGGGGTAGTGGTCATGCATGGGCGCGAGGTAGGCGTCCACTGCGGCGTTGAGTCGGACAAGGAATTGCTCAGGGTCGGGGACTAGGTGCTGACTCATGACGCCTCATGCGCTGGGTGCCCCTCAGCATCGCCCCGCTTGGAGACCCTTACCCAAAACGCCTTTGAGGGCTATGGCTGTGCCAGGATCGTGCGCGAGATAGCCATAAAAGCGGGCAGAGAACACCGTCACCCGCTCGTCTCAAGCCACCAGCCGCAGCGCCATCTTGAGGTAGAAGGGCAGCATCAAGTCAAGCTCCCACTTCACTTCCATATTTGGCAGCACGACCGTGTGGTAGATGATGGCGTGATGCAGCGCAGCGAGGGGCTGGGCCAACTCAAAAGCGCTGGTCAGATCAGCGCCGGGCACCACGGCAGCCCACGGCTCTAGATAGGCGTCGCGCAGGCGCTCACGCACATTGGGCACGCGGGGGAAGAAGTCTTCGATCTCGACCAAGAAGAGCAGCAGGCTGAAGAAGGGGTGAGCAAGCGAGCTTTCGGCCCAATCGAGGAAGCCGAAGCCGGTGGGGCCGACGACGACTTGACCAGCCCAGAAGTCGCCATGTTCGAGAGCCGCAGGCAAGCCGTAGGCCGCAAGTTCGTCCGTCATGCTGCGGATGTGCGGGGCTAGGGTGTGCAGACGGGAGCGGGCTTCAGCGGAGAGGCCGGCGGGCGTGTTGGGCAGCATCGCGGCGGTGTCGGCTAACAAGGGAGCCAACCGAGCGGCGAGCGTGTCGAGGGGGCGTTCGGGGACGCCAAGCACCCGCAGTTGGTCACGGCGGGTGACGCTGGCGATCTGCACGGCGGCGAAGTCGGCCAGCGCGGCCTGCCAAACAGCCACCTCCGCGTCGGCGCGGAGAGTGGCGAGACTGGGGCCGGGCAATTCGCGCATCAGCAGCCAGCCACGTTGGCGGTCGAGGGCGATGGGGCGCGCAAAACGGGCCGGGTCAGCGGCAGCTAGGGCGGCGGTGAGGGCTGGCTCGTGGCCGAACATTGGCGGCACCGCCTTGAGATAGGCGTGGCCTTCGGTGGTGGGCAGCCGCAAAATGGCGGCACACTGCCAAGCGCGCAGTTGCTCGGCGGGGCCAGTGGGCGGGAGCCCAGCCCGCACGAGGGCGGCAGTCGCCCAAGTGGCGGCCTCCTCGAGCCAGCCCGGCATGTACCAAGGCGCACGCTGCCGTGGTGCGGCGGTGCCAGTGTACCAAGCGAACCAGTCGGCAATCGGGGCGCGATGTTCCTCGACAGCGAGGGGCAGTTCGACCAGATCTTCCCGCGTGGCCCAACGCGCCCCAGTCGGCAACGTCCACGCCGGGTCACGCAACACTGCCGCATAGACCTTCGAGATCAGTTCGGCGTCGGGGCGGTAGGCCATCGTAAGACAGCGCAAAATGGTCGCCGGTGCGCCCAAACTCTCGCGGAGCCATCCACTCACGTGGCTGATCTCCTGCCAAAAGTGGCGGGCACCCTCGCTGAACACGGGCAGGTGCCAGCCCGTCGGGCCGGACAGCAGCAACAGGCGGGCCTGCCCCGGGTGGCCAACCGCGATATGGTACTCGTAACAAAGCGGCATAGACGCTGAGGTCATCGGCTCTTTACCTAAAGCAAAGCGCTAGGCACAACGGAGGTGCCGGACAAGAGCAGCGCACGCGCATAGTACCATATTCTGCGTCAAGGTTCAGAAAAGTCTGCCCGTTTTGGCACGCATAAGGCTTCCTAATGCGTTTCGCCTACGACTGGAAACATGGCGGTTGCCGTGGGGCTGATGAACAGGAAGAACGAAAGCTGGTAGCTTCGCGTCCGTTGGCTGCGCGTGTCGAAGCCAGCACGTTTGCAAGCAAACCTCGTTGCCAGACGAATGAGCCTCCCGGCGGGCGGTAGGGTTGGTACCACACCGCGACTTTGCATCAGCCCTACGACTGGAAAGAACCCGTTAGTAGTTCTGCCGCAAGTGAGATACAATGGATTAAGCTATGCTATTGTCCTTCATGCCGCATGTGCGGTACGCACCAAATCTAGACTTATAGCAAGCCTATCCAGGTTGTGAAAAGGAGTCGAGCCTTCAGGCGGTTCTATTCGGCTAAAGCCTCGACTCCACGCGACAACCTCAATAGGATTGCTATAGGCAGAAAGAAACGACCTCAATGCTAATCAAACCAGCCAGCACCGACTATCCGCTCCATCCGCTCCTCCAAGCGCGTTGGAGTCCCCGCGCTTTCGTCCCTACCCTCATCGCCGCTGAGCAGATCCTGAGCATGCTTGAGGCCGCACGTTGGGCGGCCTCGGCTGGCAATGGCCAGCCCTGGAGCTTTCTGGTTGTCCCCAGGGATGACGAGGCTATGTTCGCCCGCCTGTTTGGCTGTCTGGCCGAAGGCAACCAAGTTTGGGCGCAGCACGTCCCGCTCCTGCTGCTCACGGTGGCCGAACTTCAGCGTGAACCCGGCAAGCCCAATCCTTACGCGCTGTACGATCTTGGGCAGGCCGTGGCGAACCTGACCATTCAGGCAACTGCCCTGGGGCTGAGTGTGCATCAAATGGCTGGCTTCAACCAAGAGCAGGCCCGCAGCGAGTTTGCCATTCCTGAGGCTTATGCCCCTGTGACGGTGGTTGCCATTGGCCTCCAGGGTGAACCCGCAGCTCTGCCGGAGCCGTTGCGCGAACGTGAGGAGGCCGAACGGACGCGCAAGCCGCTACGCAGTTTCGTCTTTGGTAGCGTTTGGGGGCAGCCCACGACGCTGTTGGCAGACGCTTCTCAAGCGGCATGAGCCCGTCATAATCCATGATGCGTGATGCGTAACCGATCACGCATCACGCATAACGCGGATCGTAGCCAGGTCATTTACGACCCTGGCGTGCGGGGTGCTGAACACATACGTCGCAACCGCTCCTTGCTTGCGGTATCGCACTGTGCGTGGTATCTTTGCGTCACCGTGAAGCGAGACCAAAGGTAGTGTCTGTTCTGACGTGATTCCCCTCAGAGAGGAGGCGTTCGCATGGGCTACGCGGATCTCCACCGCCGCTCAATTGAAGATCCCCAAGGCTTTTGGGGCGAGCTCGCCGAAGAGCTCCATTGGTATAAAAAATGGGACCAGGTGCTGGATGATAGCAAGGCACCGTTCTACCGCTGGTTTGTTGGCGGTGAGACCAATCTTTGCTACAACGCCGTTGATCGGCACGCCCTTGGCCCCCGGCGCGGGCAGGCAGCGCTGATTTGGGAAAGCCCCGAGACCGGCAAGTCCCGCACCCTTACCTTTTTCGAACTCTACCGCGAAGTCAACCGGCTGGCCGGGGTCTTTGCCAACCTCGGCGTCAGCAAGGGCGAACGGGTCATCATCTATATGCCGATGGTGCCCGAGGCCATTTTCGCCATGCTGGCCTGCGCCCGGCTGGGTGCCATCCACTCGGTGGTCTTCGGCGGCTTCTCCATCACTTCGCTGGCTTCGCGGATTGACGACGCGACCCCCGTGCTTATCGTCACCGCCGATGCCAGTATGCGAAAAGGGACGCCTGTTCCGCTCAAGGACATCGTGGATAAGTCCCTGGAGGCTGCTGAGGGCCACAGTGTCAAGCATGTCCTCGTCCTCGACCGGGGTCTCGCGCCGATTGAGTTGCAGGAAGGGCGCGACCTCGATTGGGCCGAGCAGCTTGAAAAGCGCGGTATGGCTTACATCGCCCCGACGCCCGTCCTTTCAACTGACCCGTCCTACATCCTCTACACGTCGGGCACCACCGGCAAACCCAAGGGCGTCGTGCGCGATACCGGCGGCTATATGGTCGCGCTGCACGCTTCGATGAGCCAGATCTACAACTGCGGCGACGGCGATGTGTATTGGTCTACCTCCGACATCGGTTGGGTTGTCGGCCATAGCTACATCGTCTACGGCCCGCTGCTCAAGGGTATTCCCACGGTCGTTTACGAGGGTCGCCCCGACCATCCCGACCCCGGTGTTTGGTGGCGCGTCATCGAAAAGTACGGCGTCACCCACGTCTTCACCGCCCCCACCGCCTTGCGCGCCCTGCGTAAGTTTCCCGATCAGTGGATGCGGAGCGCTGACATTAGCTCACTACGCATCCTCTACGCCGCCGGTGAACCGCTCGACGCCCCGACCTACGAGTGGGCCAAAGAGACCCTCGGCGTGCCCGTGATTGACCATTACTGGCAGACCGAAAGCGGTTGGAGCATGCTCACCAACCCTGTCGGCGTCGAACTTCTGCCCATCAAGCCCGGTTCCCCCAGCACCGCCGCCTTCGGCCATAAGCTCGAAATCGTGGACGCCGACGGCAACGTCATCCCTCGCGGCGAAAAGGGTTTCCTCGTTGACCACGGCCCGCTGCCTCCCGGTATGCTCATGACTTTGTGGAATGACGATGAGCGGTACCTTTCGAGTTATTGGGAGCATTTCAAGGGCAAGATGCTCTACATGACGGGCGACTACGCCATCCAGGACGAGGATGGCTATTTCTGGATGCTCGGACGCGCCGACGAAGTGCTGAACGTCTCCGGCCACCGCCTTGGCACCCGCGAGATTGAGGAGGCCATCGCCGGCCACCCCGCCGTCGCCGAAACCGCCGTCATCGGTGTGCGCCACGAACTCAAAGGCGAAGGCGTGCTTGTCTTGGCGGTGCTCAAACAGCATATTGCCCCCGCCGATCAGGACAGCGTCTCACGCGGGATTACCCAGATGGTGCGCGAACGCATCGGCCCCATCGCCACGCCCGACGCCAT
>CAIRDL010000536.1 GCA_903877345.1 uncultured Oscillochloris sp.
AGGTCTCAGCCGTCGAGTTCGGTACCCTCAAGACCTACGCGCACGCTTCGGGTGTCTTCTCGATTGACATCCCCGAAAATTGGAAGCTCAAAGACAACAGCAAGCCCGACGAGATTCTCCACCTCTGGACTGACCCGACCGGCAATGGGGCCGTCGTTGTGGACATCGTCGAGAGCGGCAGCACCTACACCGCCGACGAACTCACCACGGCGCTCACCAAATTCCTCACGGCCACGTTCGGCACTGAGCCGGACTTCACCAGCGGCGAACCGAAGACCCAGACTGACGGCAGCGTCCTCATCGCTTGGAGCTACACGATCAAGACGGGCAGCATGTCCGTGAAACTCCTTGGGAATAGCTTTATCGAGCAGAAGGGGAACAAGATCTCGATCCTCACCACCCTCCTGCCCAGCGAGCAGTTCGAGACCATCAAGGCGAAGGCCGACGCGATCATCAACAGCTACAAGATCACCGAGGGTGCTACGCTCTCGACTGGCGGCACGAACGCCACGCCTGAGGCTGGCGGGGTCGCCCCCATCGAGTTCGGTACCCTCAAGCCCTACGAGCACGAATCGGGCGTCTTCTCGATTGGCATCCCTGAGAACTGGACGCTTGAGGACAGCAGCAAGTCCGGCGAGATTCTTAACCTCTGGACTGACCCGACCGGCAACGGGGTTGTCGTCGTGGACATCATCGAGAGCAGCAGCACCTCCACCGCCGAAGAACTCACCACAGCGCTCACCAAATTCCTCACGACCACGTTCGGCGCTAAGCCGGACTTCACCGTCAACACCCCCAAGACCCAGACCGATGGCAGCGTCCTCATCGCTTGGGGCTACACGGTCAAGTCGGGCAGCACGTCCGTGAAACTCCTTGGCAGCAGCTTCATCGAGCAGAAGGGGAACAAGGTCTCGATCCTCACCGTCGTGGTACCCGAAGCCCAGAAAGAGACGGTTGCGACTCCGGTCAACGAAATCCTCAACAGCTACAAGATCAACGAGAGCGCGACTTTCCCGACTGGGAATTAACGGTAGGCAAGGTCTCAGGTCTCAGGTCTCAGGTCTCAGGTCTCAGGTGTCAGGTGTCAGGTGTCAGGTGTCAGGTGTCAGGTGTCAGGTGTCAGGTCTCAGGTGTCAGGTGTCAGGTGTCAGGTGTCAGGTTTTAGAGAAGGTTCGTGGCTACTTTACAGTTTGAGCGCACGCAAAGCGTTCTGATGCGCTCGACCTGAAACCTGAAACCTGGCATCTGAAACCTGAAACCTGGCATCTGAAACCTGAAACCTGGCATCTGAAACCTGAAACCTGGCATCTGAAACCTTGTCCAAGCTGAAACGGCCCCCACGTTCGCAACGCGAGCGTGGGGGCCGTTCGTTTGTGGCGGGCGCAGCCTCGTGCTACGTCGTGCAAGGCACCACCGCGCGCAAGCGCTCAATCATCGGGGGTAGCACCGCCAGCACATAATCCACCTCAGCCTCACTAATGCTGTACCCCAGGGTAAAGCGCACCGACCCATTGGCCGCGTCCGGCTCAAGCCCCAGCGCCAAAAGCACATGGGAAGGTTCGAGCGCACCGGAGGTACAGGCCGAGCCGCTACTGGCGCAAATCCCGGCTTGATCAAGCAGCAACAGCACACTTTCGCCCTCAACACAGGCAAAGCCGAGATGCGCGTTGGTCGGCAGGCGCTGTTCGCGGTCGCCATTAAGCCAACTCTGCGGGATGCGGGCGAGCAGTCCATCAATCAGCCGGTCGCGCAGGAGCGTCATGCGGGCCGTGTAGGCGCTGCGCCCCGCTTCCGCCCGCGTGAGTGCTGCTGCCAAGCCGACGATGCCAGGGACATTTTCCGTCCCAGCGCGACGCCGCCGCTCTTGGCCGCCGCCATTGATCTGGGGCAGCAAGGGCGTGTCTCGCCGCACATAGAGCACCCCAACGCCTTTAGGGCCGTAAAACTTGTGGGCGGTCAGGCTGAGCAGGTCAACGTTGAGCGCCTCGACATCAAGCGGCAAGCAGCCGGGAGCCTGCACCGCGTCGGTGTGAAAGATGACGTCCGCCTCGCGACAGATCGCCCCAAGCGCGGCGAGCGGTTGCACGGTGCCAAGCTCATTGTTGGCGTACATCACCGAAACGAGGGCCGTGTCGGGGCGCAAAGCGGCCCGCAAGTCATCTGGGCGCACGAGGCCAGTGCTTGTCACGGGCAGGTGGGTCAGCGTAAAGCCGCAACGCTGGAGATACGCGGCGGCGTGGATGACCGCGTGATGCTCGATAGCGCTGACAATGAGGTGCGCGCCCCGTCCGGCCTCGCGCAACGCAAAGGCCGCCCCCTTAAGCGCCAAATTAGCCCCCTCACTGCCGCCGCCAGTGAAAACGAGTTCGCGGCGGGTGCAGCCCAAGACGAGGGCCACCTGCTCGCGGGCATCATCAACCGCCTGTAGCGCGGCCCGCCCAAGTTGGTGGATGCTCGACGGGTTGCCTGGCTGTTGGGTAAAATAGGGCCGCATCGCCTCGAACACCTGGGGATCGAGCGGTGTTGTGGCCGCGTGGTCGAGATAGACGATGCGTTCGCGCATGCTTCGCTCCCTTCCTGCCAATGAGACACAGATATGCTACCTCAGTATAGCATAACCGTCGGGAGGCTTCTTGAGCGAGGCGAATAAAGGTTCGTTTTAGATTTTAGGGGTCGGGGGTTAGGGGTCGGAATTGCCGCAGCATAGTCAGCCGCTTGGAACCGTAAAGCGGAGTCAAGGCTTTAGCCGGCTGAAGCCTTGAGGGAAGCGGAAAAATTAAAACGTCTCGTCACCGCTTGACCCGTGATGCGTGATCCGTGACGAGGCCGTGCCGTGACCGATCACGGATCACGCAGCACGGGTCACGACGGAACAATTGAAAAGATCCGCTTCCCTGAC
>CAIRDL010000537.1 GCA_903877345.1 uncultured Oscillochloris sp.
GTACACCGTCCGAGTAAATTTGATGGGTAGGGGCGGCTCGCGAGCCGCCTCTACGGCCTTCGGACAACCCATCAGAATACCTCGGATGATGTACTAGGGTTAAGCCACGGTCACAAACATGCCGGTTTTCCCTGTGCCGTCACAAGACAAGGAGATCGGGGGGCGCATGGTAAACGGTAAAAACCCTGACGAAGTAACGGCACCAGGCAACGCTTCAGTGCCCGTCCGTTCGCGTGAGGGCGCGCACGTAGCGCACAAGCTCGGCGGGGTCGCCGGCGCAGGCGACGGGCAGACCCGTTGCGGCGGCGATACGGGGGAGGTCGTAGTCATCGAGGGTGCGCTCGCCCTGGTAATCGAACATGACGCGGGGCAGCAGGGCGCGGGCGCACCCGGCAGCGATGAGCGCGGGCAGTACGTCTTGGGCGGTGAGCAGGCCACTGACGGTTACGGTTTCACCAAAAAACTGGTTCGGTACCGCCACCACCTGAGCCGTCAGCCCTTCGATTTCGTTGAGGCGCACCGCCACTTGCGCCATCAGGGGTGCCATCAGCGTGCCACAGACGAGGCCGAGACTGGTGGGGTGCGGCAGACGCACCGGCAAGCGGCGGCGTTCCCGCGCCCATACGTCGAGGAAATCGCGCACCATGCCGACGCCGTTGCCGTATTGCGGCATCGCGTCGTAGTGCTTGGCCGGCGGAAGGCGGCGCTCCGCCAACAGATAGAACTCGTCGCTCGGATAAACAAGCGTCGTCCCCAAGCGGGTACGCAGGCTGGCCCCCAACGGTGCGATCTGGTCAATGATGGCGGCGGCCTCTGCGCCAGTGAAGCAGCGCAACGGAATGGCCGTCGCCGCGCCCAACCGCGCACAGAAGCCCAGCGCCGGGTCGTGCAGGGGCGCTGATTCGTTCACGGCTTCCCAGAGCGGTTGGCCCACTTCGGTAGGCTCTCGCCACTCGGCCTGCTCGTGAACCTGAATCGCTGCCTTGAGCGTGCTGGGGCGGCTGCCGTCGAAGCGGTATTTCGTCAGGCCGACCGGCACGACGGCGATGGACTGCACCGTCGGGTAGAGTGCGATGAGATCCGCTAGGCTCTGTTCCAAAACCGCGCCGTCGTTTGCCCCGGGACAGATGACCAGTTGCGTATGCACGGTGATGCCCAGCGCCCCAAGCCGACGGATCTGCGCGCAGACATCGGGCAGGTCGCCCTTGCCAAGCATCACCGCCCGCCAGAATGGGTCGGTGGCGTGAACACTAATGTGCAACGGACTGAGCCGCTGTTCTGCGATCCGTTCCCAGTCGGCTTCGCTCAGGTTGGTAAAGGTGACAAAGTTATGGTAAAGAAACGACAGCCGATAGTCGTCATCTTTCAGATAAAGGGTCTTCCGAAAACCCTTCGGCATTTGGGTAAGGAAACAGAAAGGACACTTATTTGTACATGTGCGTAGACGGTCAAAAAGCGGGTCGGCGAAGGTGAGGCCGAGGTCGGCATCGGGGTCTTTCGTGACGGTGTGGGTCTGCGTTGCGCCGGCGGCGGTGCGTATGTGGAGGGTGATTTGCGCTTCGGCAATGGCGAAGCGATAGTCAATCACATCGCGTAGGCGTTGGGCACCAACCGCCACGACGGTGTCGCCAGGCTGCAAACCGAGGGTCGCAGCAAGACTAGCGGGGGCAACGGCGGTAATCACGCCACCCGCCCCAGTGATCGGTTTGCAATCAGACGGTGCTGCCACAAAAGCCCCCTGCGCCGGTCGGGCCGGGACACAGCGAGAGAAACGAGTGTACGAAAATCCATTATACCACGGTGCGTAGCTGATTCTCAACTATATCCCCCATTTGACACAGCCTGTAGTACACCCTTGGTGCGTTGCCACGCCATCCCGCCCCCGTGTTTAGCCGCTGCTACGCCGTCCTGTTGCGCGCTCCCGTCATCACCTTTTGCCACCCTGCACGACCGTCAAAATCGCACAAGTATACGCTTCCTGAAACTATCAACAAGTTATCCACACTGGCTGTAATCTTTACACACCTTCCGTCGGCATGGGCGTATGGTATAATGCGAAGCAACTCCACCCGGGCCTACCTAGCCCCTACGTTATGTCCAAAAATCGCATCCCTGTGCGGTAGCTCTTGACAGCAGGGCCCTACTGAATCTCCACTTTCCGCACAGTGGGCGCGCTATTTCCCCCTGCCCAGTGTAAAGAC
>CAIRDL010000538.1 GCA_903877345.1 uncultured Oscillochloris sp.
AGGTGCAAAATCGGGTATTGACCGGCGCAGGCCACAGCGAAGAGGGTCATCGCTTCCGCGAAGCGGTTGATCGAGTTGCGCCAGCCTTGGTTCAGCAGCAGCAGAATGGCGGAGATCAGGGTTCCCGCGTGGCCGATACCGATCCACCACACGAAGTTGATGATGTCCATACCCCAGCCGACCGGGATATTGATGCCCCAGATGCCGACGCCCTTGATGAAGAGCCACGTGACAGAGACGAGAAAGACCATCAAGAGGATGAAGGAGAAGGCGAAGCCAAAGAACCAGCCTTTTGGCGTCTTGCCAGGGGCCACCAAGGGCACATCGCCGATGGTGTGGCTGATGGACGTATACGTCTCGCCGGGAAGAAGGTACGACTCCCCTGGATCGGGTTGGGGCGCGGTACGAATGGGCTGTGCCTGTGCCATCGGCTATCCTCACTAGATCAACTGGCTCACCGCCAACCTCAAGCGGTAAACGGGGGCGGGCTAAGGGGCTTTCGGTTCCACTGGGGGTACCTGCGCCTCTGCGGCCTCTAGTTCCTCGTTAAAGTTGCGGACTCGGGCAAGGTAGGTGGTGCGCGGTGCCGTATTCAGCATGCCGATAAAGCCGTAATTGTGCGGTTCGGCCTTCAACTTCGCCACGCGGCTCTTGGGGTCGTTGATGTCGCCAAAGACGATGGCCCGCGTCGGGCAAGCGGCCTCACACGCGGTGGTAATCGTCTCGTCGGGACTGGGGTAGGAGGTATTGTCGCCCGCCGGCATGACCGTCTTCTTCGCCGCGACCCGCGCCGCGCTAATGCGCTGCACACAGTAGCTGCACTTCTCCATCACCCCACGGTTCCGCACCGTCACTTCTGGGTTACGCTGGAGGGCGTAGCTCGGCGTGTCGAGGTCGGTGTACTGCAGGAAGTTGAAGCGGCGCACCTTGTAGGGGCAGTTGTTGGAGCAATACTTGGTGCCGACGCAGCGATTGTAGACCATATTATTCAGCCCCTCGTAGTCATGAATGGTCGCTGCGACGGGGCAGACCAGTTCACACGGGGCTTGCTCACACTGCATACAGGCAACCGGCATCACATAGGTGGCCGGATTGTCGAGGTCGGTACCCGCGTAGTAACGGTCAATACGCAGCCAGTGCATCTCGCGCCCGCGCCCGACCTGATCTTTCCCGACCACCGGGATGTTATTCTCGGCCACGCAGGCTGCGACACAGGCGTTACAACCGATACAGGCGTTCAGGTTGATTGACATGCCCCAGGCGTTGCGTCCCTTGTAGTTATCGCCCGGCATCTGCGTCTCAAACTCGAACTCCTCGGTACCAAACTCCTCTTTATACACTTCTCTTCTGATGTAATCTGGGTGTTCCTTGAATTCGGCAAAGACGCCCACCCGGTAAATATCGCGCCCTTCCATCGTCCAGTGATCCTGGGTCGAGACAAGGGGATAGGTGGTGTTGGCGTTGAGCACCTTGACACCTTCGCTGGTGAACCAGGGGGTGCTACTGGGACGCAAGGGGTACACGTTAACGCCAACGCCGTTGCCGACATGCCCCGCCGCCGTGCGCCCGTAGCCCAGCGTCACGGTGATAGAGTTCTCGGCGTGACCAGGCATCAACCAAAGGGGCAGCGTCATCATGCCACCGCGATAGGTGATCGTGACGTTCGTCCCATTGACCCCGGTAATTCGCTCAAGGTTAATCTGGCGCTGCTTGACATCCGCGACGGCCAACGGGTTCTTACCACCAGCGAAGCCGAGGTTCAACCCAAGGAGCGTGTCGGCAGTGCTAGGACTCATCAGCACCGC
>CAIRDL010000539.1 GCA_903877345.1 uncultured Oscillochloris sp.
AGCAATCCTATTGGGGGTGTTGCGTGGAGTCAAGGCTTCAGCCGGATAGGGCCGCCTAAAGGCTCGACTCCTTTTCACAACCTGTGTAGGATTGCTATAGCTATCCGTCTGGGGCTGACAGTCCTCGACCTCGGGCAAGCCATCCTGATCCACCGCCATACCAAACTGGGTTTGCGCTTGTCCGAATTGGGTGGGTATCTGCTCGGCCCGGAGCACGCACCGGCGGGCACCAAACGGATCAGCAACCTTCTTCTTTACGGTGGCCCGACACCGTGGCAAGGCAGACGACCGCATTGCCTACCTTGCCGCTGATGCCGAGGGGCTGGGAATCAGCAAGCGCCAGCGCAAAAACCGAGGGGCAGCAACCGCGTTGTTCTCCTTGACAATCCACGGCAAACCTTACCTTGTGAGCTATGGTTTAAGCCAAGGTTTCAGGGGCCAGGTTTTAGGTCGAGCGCAACAGAACGCGTTGCGTAGGCCAAAACTGTAAAGGAGCCAAGAAACCATATCTAACGACAAAACTGATTTCCCCTAAGCAAAGCGCGGCGCTGAGCGGTGGTATAATCAGCCCGCGCCGGAGTGGCGAAATGGCAGACGCTGCGGTCTTGTGCGCCGTGGCACGGCGTAAGGCATCGGGCGTGCAATGCCCTACTGGAGGTGCGGAGCCAGTAAGTCCAACCGACTAAAGCGGCGGGGAAACCTGACGTCGATCAGAGCATGTCGGTAACGCGGGGGTGCGGCCAAAGGGCCAAAAGGCTCCCGCAAGGACTGGTTGATATGGTGAAGGCTACACTTGCTTGAAGCCTAGGTTCCAGGGGCCGCCAGCGGGGCCTGCGGGAAAGCCACTTGCTACCCGTACCGTGGATGTAGTTCGGCAGTTAAGACGGGCCGAACGAAAAGCACCCCTCCACGGCCATGTCCCCAAGCGGGATAGCGCGGAACCGAACGGGCCACCTACGTCAGCCTAGCACGTGTCTTACGCACGGAACACGGGATGGCCTACGGGGCGCGAGCCCTACGGTCACGGAGCCCTCATAGTAGTCAGCGGACGGGAAAGCCGTCTCCAAGGCGAAGGGGGGCAGGTGGGGCGGGCTTTGGGAACACAGCGAGGCGTGCGAAATGCAAATTGCTCAACGGTTCCTCGAGCTAGTCAGCCAGCGTGGTGAAAGGAGGCAGACGCTTCACAGGGTCTACCGGCATCTTCTGGATCGCGAACTCTTCTTGCGTGCGTACACGAACCTTACCACCGGGGCAACCGTTGACGAGCGGGTGCTTCAGCGCATTGAGGCGATCCTCACACAGTTGCGGGCAGGCACGTACCAGTGGCAACCGTCACGAGGCCGCTCACGCCCCAACGCCGACACACTCGGCGCGGGTGATCAGTTGGTGCAGGAAGTCCTGCGGCTGGTCTTGGCGGCCTATTACGAGCCACAAGGCTCACTCTATGCCCACTGGTTGCGCCCACAACGGGATTGCCACACAGCGCTGACGGCGATTGTTCGCACTTGGCGGGGAACGCACTGGTTTATTGAAGGCGGCAGCGCAGGGTGCTTCACCCAGATCGATTCTGATCACCTTCTACCGATCATCGCCCGAAGCATCAACGATGCCCGTCTGCTCAAGTTGCTGCGCGGAAGGTTGGCGGCTGGTTCTGAGACGGATTGGCGCGACCAGCAAACCTATTCAGGGACGCCCCAAGGGGGTGGGCTTGGCTCACTCTTGGCAAACCTCTACCTGAATGAGTTTGACGCCTACGTCGCAACCGTCCTGCTGCCACAGTACAACCGTGGTGCCGCCCGTAAGGGCCACCCGGAAACTGACGACCGCCGCCTGTACTATGTTCGCTACGCCGACGCCTTCCTGCTCGGATTCGTCGGCCCCTATGCGGAAGCTGAGGCCATCAACGCTGCCGTGACCGCGAGCTTCACGTCTCTCGCCCTGACCCGCACAGCGACGAAGCCGCTGATCACGAACGCGACGACGGATACGGTGAAATTCCTCAACTACGAACTCGGGATGCCCCGCAACGCAAAGGGGCAAGCGAACGGGCGACGCACCGCCGACAGCACGCCCAGCCTGCAAGTGCCAACTGACGTTGTCGCAAGGTGGCAACGCCACTACCAACGCGCCGGTAGACCTTTCCATCGTGCGGAACTCCTGCACCTGTCGGATTACGCCATCGTGGCAACCTACAGCGCCGAGCTGCAGAGTCTCTTCACCTACTACGCACTCGCCCACGATGTCGTCCGCAAGTTGCAGCCCGTCAAGTACGCCTGTACGCAATCCCTGGTAAAAACCCTTGCCTCCAAACACCAAAAGCCAGGGGCATGGGTCTGGAAGAACTACGGGCAGCACCTGCCAACCGGAGGTTCCGCAATTGTGGCTACGCTGACGAGGGCCAACCAAGCGCCGCTCGTCGCGAGCTGTGGAGCAGCACCACTACGCTTTACGCCGACGGCCAGGCTTGACGACGGGGCGACTTGTTCACCTCGACGCCAAGCCGGGCCGCCAGTTGACTAAACAGACCGCCCCACTGGAGAGCCGGGTGCATTGAAAGGTGCATGCCCGGTTCGGCGGGGGGCCGTTGGAAAAGGCAAGGCACCTCGCCAACGGCCTACCCTACAAAAACCGCTGGGGGCAACCCCATACGGGTTCGAGTCCCGTCTTCGGCACCATAAGGCAAGGGCGCACACAACGCGCTCTTGCCCCTTTTTTCTTCCTGCGGCCACAGAAAGGCACAGAAGCGCACAGAAAACTCTATCTAGGCACAGCTTCAGGCGCTGCTTCACTACCTACTCCTCCCCCGCGAACAGTTGCTCCAGGGCGGCCTGCGTAATGACGCGGTAAACAGCCCGTAACTCCGCCGCGATGCTAGCGGGCGGATCGCCGAAACGCCGCAGCAGCGCCGCCTCCAGTTCGGGCGCGGCGATGTGCGGGGCAAGCTGCGCCAATTCTGCGCCGGGTTCGTCGTAGGTCGCCAACAGATCCGCAAGGGCTGGCCCTTGTTCCACCATTGGCGCAGGTGCAGGCTCCTCGGGTGTGGCGGCACTGTCAGCCCGCAGCGCCCGCAAGGCTTCAATCAACTGCGCTTTACTCCGCCCGCGCAGCGCAAAGAGCAGGAACGGATCTTCGTCAAAACGCTCGCCGAGCAGATAATGCACTGCCGCGATGTGCTTACAGGGATTCGCGAAATCGGGGCATGAGCATGTTGTTTTGAGGTCGCTGGCGTTGCGCGGGAACAGGGGCACCCGCGCCGCCTCAAAGGCTTCCTCAATCGTCGGGGGCATTTCGCCACTCAGGAGTTTGGCGGCAAAAAGGGCTTGGGCCGCCATTGCGGCAATCGCCTGCGTCCATTGGGCGTCGTTCAACAAGGCCACGCCAATCGTCACGCGGTAGGGTGTCGTTTGCGAACCCTGCACTTTTGCCGTCACCTGGCCCGGCGTCAGGTCAAGATTTAGCACCGCGCCGCCACGGGCGTAGGTGCGCCCCCGCGTCAGACGGCTGCCGTAGCCGAAGCTTTCCAGCGCGCTGATCCAGCGTTTGCCCCACCACGAGGCACCAAAGTCGCCGCGCTGACTCTTGGCTTTGATGCCGTCGGCGGGCAAGCGCGGGCGATGCTCAAACCACTCATCTTGGTAAAAATCGCGGCGGCGGGACATGGCGTTGCTCCTACTCGTCACTCAATTCAGTCCGGCGCAGGGTCACAAGCTCGCGCAAGCGGTCGGTGCTCAACTCGGTGAGCCAGCCTTCGCCCGCGCCCAACACCTGAGCCGCCAAGGCGCGTTTGCTCTCGATCATTCCGTCAATCTGCTCCTCCAAGGTGCCGCCGCAGACGAACTTATGCACTTGGACGCGCTGCACTTGGCCGATGCGGAACGCCCGGTCGGTCGCCTGATCTTCCACCGCCGGATTCCACCAACGGTCGAAATGGAAGACGTGGTTGGCCCGCGTCAGATTCAAGCCGACCCCGCCCGCTTTCAGCGAAAGAATGAAGAGACTAGGCCCGCCTGCCGCCTGGAATTGGCGCACCATACCGTCACGTTGCTTCGCGGGCGTGCCACCGTGGAGGAAGAGCGCCTCGGTGCCGAGTTGCGCGGCCAAATGTGCCTGGAGCAGCGTCCCCATCGCGGCAAACTGGGTGAAGATCAGCGCCCGGTCGCCCGCCGCCAGCAACTCCTCCAGCATTTCGTCTAGGCGGGCCAGTTTGCCGGAGCGCCCGCGCAGCGCCGAGCCATCTTGGAGGAAGTTCGCCGGGTGATTGCAGATCTGTTTGAGCTTGGTGAGCATCGCCAGCACCAAGCCGCGCCGTTTCGTCGCCGCGTCTTCGCTCTCGGCATCCTCAATCGCGCTCAGCGCATCGCGCACCGTCGCCTCGTAGAGCGTCGCCTGCTCTTGGGTCAGCGGCACAAAGACCTTCATCTCCAGTTTGTCGGGCAAATCGCTGATAATCGTCCGGTCGGTTTTGAGGCGGCGCAAAATGAAGGGCGCGGTAAGCCGCCGCAGATGCTCGGCGGCTTCGGTATCGCCAGCGCGCTCAATCGGGCGGGCGAAGCTGCGCCGAAACTCCGTCTCGCCGCCCAAATAGCCGGGGTTGAGGAAGGTCATGATGCTCCACAACTCCGTTAGGCGGTTCTCGACCGGCGTGCCGGTGAGCGCCAAGCGGGTTTGCGCCTGTAACGCCCGTGCTGCTTGGGCCTGGCGCGTCTCGCTATTCTTGATGTTCTGGGCTTCGTCCAACACAACCGTGCGCCAGACAACCGGCTGAAGGGTCGCGCTGTCGCGGGCAAGCAGCGGATAACTGGTGATCACCACCTCGTGGGCGGACGCCGCCGTCGTGAGCGCCGTGTCGCGCAGGCGCTCGGCTCCCTGATGGACGTGGACGCGCAACGTGGGGGCGAAGCGGGCCAACTCGCGCTGCCAGTTACCGACCACCGAAGTCGGACAGACCAACAGGGTCGGGCCTGACTCTGGGGCTTGGGCTTGTTCGTGCAGAAACAGCGCGATGGTCTGGGCCGTATTGTGACAAAGCATGTTGTTCGCGACAAAGTTGTGCTGGTCGGCGACTTCAAGGTCATAGACCCAACCTGTATAGGGCCGTTCCTCAATTGACTTGACGCGACAGAAGAAGACCTCTTGGTCAAGCATTACAGCCGACTCCGCCCTCACCCCCAGCCCCTCTCCCGTAGGGAGAGGGGAGCCAACCTGGCGCATCCTGATGCGATCCTCCTCTCTCCCTGCGAGAGAGGGGAGCAAGGAGGGGGAGGGCCAATTTGCGGCGACAGTGCAGATTTGCTCAAGCAGTTGCTGCTTCCTAGGGTTGCCAAAGCCCACCTCGCGCAGAAACCGGCGTGCCGACGTACCACCGATCACACCAATTTGATAGGGACGGGATAGCCGCGCGCCATTGGTGGCACATTGCCATTTCTGCGCTACGCGCATCCAGATGCCGAAGCGCCGCAGCATGGTCACCAACTGCTGCATCAGCAGCGGCGACGCCGTTGCAATTTCGATGCTTGCCATCCCGGCAATAACGGACGCCTCGGCGTCGAAATACGCCCGCAGGAAGGTTCGCACCCCTTCATCATCGGCCTGCAAGACGAAATCGGGGATCACTTTTTCGGCTGAACGCCGTCCCCATTGATAGCCCTGCGTCGCAAGGAAGCGCTGATAGGCGCGGCTCGTGAGTTGCAGGTAGGCAATGCGTCCTTTGCTCGTGCGGATTGCGGGCTTGTTGAGCTTCAGAGCATAACGCTGGCCGATGCGCTTCAACGTTTCTAGCAACGCCTCAAGCACGGCCAGATCTTTCTGGGTAATCTTGAGGGCGGCCTGGTCATTCGCCTCGTAGCCCTCAGCAAGCTGCCAAGCAAGGAGTCTGATCAGATCAAGATCAGCCGGTACCCCTGCCCAGACGAGTTGAGCAGGCACACACACATAATCACCAACCTGCACATCAGCAGCCCATCCCTTGTTGGTAAGGAATTTGTGGCTCCGCGTAAGTGTAATCGTGCTCCCATCTTCAAGGCAGACGGTGCGGAGTGGCTCTTGGACATGCTGACGATAGAGACGGCGCACCGGCACAGCAACAATTTGCCCCGTTGCCTTTGCGATGGCGTTTACCAGCAAGGGTGCCGTTGGCTCGGCCCATAACCCTTCGCCATCGCAGGCTGTTGCTCCTGCAAACTGCTGCCAGATTTGTTCAATGGGCTTCAGCGTGCCGTTCACAAAGATCAGGCTAGAACCTAAAAGGCACTTCCCCAGTCCCATATCGTCCGCCAAACACGCCCCCAGCCCAACGCGGCGCATAAAGGCAAGCCACGCCAACCCGCGCTCTTGGTAAGGGCGCAACTGCCCCACAAAGCTGGCCGGTTGCGTCAGCGGTTCAAGCTGCTGACTGCTCGCCAGCCCGCGCAAGAGTTCGTCGAGGCTGCCTTCGGCCTGCATCCCGGCGTACGCGATGCCACTGGGCAACGGCGGCGGCGCACCACCAAGGCCGAGGCGCAACGCTTCGGTCATCGTCAGCTCGCCGCCGCGCTGGAAGAGCGTCAGCGCCCGCTGCATCTGGGCCGGATCGAGGGCCACCCACTGACCGCGCACCTGCACCAAGGGCTGTTTGAGCGCCACCAAACGCTCGAACTCCGCCACATCAAGCGGTTGGTCGCCCAGGCTAAGTTCCCAGTTGAAGCTGATCATATTGGCGAAGCTAAGGCGACCGGAGCTGTCACTGCCCTTCTTCTTGGTCTTGCGCGGGTTAGCGCGGAGGCGGGCCTTGAGTTGGCCGCCGCTTCCCCACCACGCCGGGACGAGCACCCCGAAGCCGCTCTGCTCAAGCAAGGGCGCGGCTTCTTTGAGGAACGCAAAGGCTTCGTCGGTGCTGAGCGTCGCCCGGTCAGGTGCTTTGTCCAGCAGACTACGCTCAATGGGCGGGCAGAGCCGCGCCGCGAAGCCGAGGCCGCGCAACATGCGTTCCTGCGGGTGGGCAAAGCGGCGGTCGAGATAGTGGAACAACTGGCCGCGCTCGCGCCAAATCTGCGCCACCGGCACCAATAGACTCGGATCGTCCGTCGCCTGTAACAGATAGCTGAGCGCCCAAGCAGCCTGTTCGTCGCTGGGCGCATCTAGGCGAAACGTGATGCGGAAGCTCTCGTCGCCCGCGACATGTTCCTGGTCGGCCCACGTCTGCCAAGCGGTGAAAAGCTCCTCGGCGGGGCGACCCTGGAGCGCCAACAGCGGGTCGGGGCCAAGCAGCGCGGTGAGCCACGCGCCACCGAGGGCTTGCCGTTTACGAGTGAGTTGCGCGGTCAGTTCGGGTTTCGTAGCGGCAAGCGTGCGGGCCAGCGCGTCAGTCGTGGCGGCGAGGAAGGTGTCAACCAGCGTGCGCGATGCGGGTGCCGCCGTCGCGTCGTCTGTCACGGCGCGGCAAAGGGGCGGCAAGGCCCGAGCGAGCGCCGCGAACTTCCTGGCGGTGACGGGCGTCGGGCGCGGCTGCCAAACGGCGCGCAAACGCTGACCGTCGCGCACAAGGGCCGGGAGGAACTGCTGCCCAGCGACCAGTTCGAGCACCAAGAGTGCTGCGCTACGCCAGGCGCGCAGGTCCGTACCCGCATCGTGCTGGTCGCCCAGCGCGAGCAGCGCCTCAAGGGCCTGTTGCGGCTCCAAAAGCAAGCCCCGGACACGCCACGGGGCGAGGGTCGGAGCCTCGGTGGGAACTTCGGCACCGGCGGCGCGTTGCTCG
>CAIRDL010000540.1 GCA_903877345.1 uncultured Oscillochloris sp.
AACCTCCCCCCGCTAGGGGGAGGAGTCGGCACCCTCCCCCTAGCGGGGGAGGGTTGGGGAGGGGGAATCGCGGGATGCATGACCTTTTCAGACAGCTTCTCAGACATGGTTCTTTGCCCCAGCGCTCGTTCGGCGTTTCGCTTAGGTCACGCCAAATACATCGTCAGAGCGGGTCTGCGGTCGCAACAGGCTGAGTGTGTGCATAGCACCGAGAGGAGTCCGTATGGCTACCATCATCATCAATGACGAGTCCATGGAGGGGAAGGTCGGCGAGCGGCTGTTGAATGTCGCTCGCCACAATGGGGCGCATATCGGCTTTATCTGTGACAACGCTGGGACGTGCCAAGGCTGCCGCTGCCAAGTCCTTGCTGGGGCCGAGCATCTGAACCCACCCACCGAGGCTGAGCAGTCATGGCTCCCTGCTGAACGACTGGCGGAGGGCCAACGGTTGGCATGTCAGGCGATCATCCACGGCCACGGGGAGATCCGGGTGCTGAGTCGGGCCGAGGAGTTGCGTCGCATGGTGCAAGCGGTCGTGCGCCCGCCCTCCGGTGCGCGTGGCTTGGACAACTTGCCGCCGCTGCTCACGACCCTTGGGCAACAGGTGACCGACCAGTTGGCTCTCTTCCCCCAGAACGTGATCAGCAACCTGCGGCGGGTGGGGCTGCGGCGCTTTGCGTTCCCCGTGCTTGATCGCAAGCGTTTGTTCGCCGATGTGGCCCGCGTCAGGGAGCGACAGCAGTAGCCACGGTGCTAACGGTCAAGGGAGGCTCATGCGGCGTGCAGTGTTGGGTTGCTGTTCGGCAGTTCAACCAGCCCGCAGGCGCTCGCTCAACCATTGGCGCAGCATGAGCCACCCAAAGCGGGGATTACCAAGCAAATAACGCCTCCAGAGCCGCCGTGGCTCGTACCAGAGGCGACACAGCCACTCGAAACCGTTATCGGTGAGCCAGCGCGGCCCCCGGGCAACGGCACCCGCCAGATAATCAAAAAGCGCCCCCACCGTCATGACCACCGGCGCGGCGATCCGGTCGTGTTGTGCGGCAACCCAACATTCTTGCAACGGCATGCCCAAGCCGACGAGCAGCAAATCAGGCTGAAAAGCCTCAATGGCGGCAAGCACCGCCACTTCATCGGCGGGTGTCGCCAGAAAATAGCCGTGATGGACAGCCACTTGCAACCCCGGATGCCGCTGACGCAACCGTTGGGCGGCCAAATCAGCCACGCCCGGTCGCCCGCCAAGCAGAAAGACCCGGTGGCCGCCACTCGCACAGCGCGCCGCCAGTCCGTCAATCCAATCCGGCGGCGTGAAGCGTTCGGGGAGCGGATGGCCCAACAGGGCGGCACCCAAGCGCAGCCCTTGACCATCACAGAAAACCACCTCAGCGCGGTTGAGCGCCTGCCGAAAGGCGGCATCGTGTTGGGCTAGATTGATGGCGTGAACGTTGGCGTAGGCAACGAAAGCGCGCTGCCGTGTTGCCAGCGCCTGCGCTAACCAGTCCAGCAACGTAGCGAGTCGCAGCGGGTGAACCGGGACGCCGCCAATCATGGCGGCGGTGGGGAGAGTCGTAGAGGTTCGCATTAGTCTATTGTCCGAGGCGGAAGCGGCTCAGGCGCATCGTTCACCGGCATTGCTACCGAACCACGCACCGTGAACCCGCTGGCCCAGAGCAAGCCGATCCCGCTGATGGTGATGGGTAAAAAGGTGATGGCTTGGAGCAGAACGCCGTAGCTGAGCGCGAGGGTGCGATCTACCGCAAACACATCGAGCGCCAAAATGCAGAGGTACTGAAACACGCCCAGTTTCCCCGGCACCGAAGGGATGGCGATCCCTGCCTGAAGCACCACCAGCACCAACAGCGCGGCTGGAGGCGGCGCAACGATGCCCAGCGCTAAAAGCACCAGATAGTTATTCAGCACTGCTGTAAACCAAACCAACACCGACCACCAACTCACCGCCAGCGTCGTGCGCCAATCCTTGAGGATAGCGAGACTGTCGAGGGCCGAACTGACTAACCGCGTGATCCGCGCTTGCAGATGCGGCGGCAGCCAACCGAGGCTACGGGTGAGCAGGCCGAGCAACTTTGCCTGATACCGACCCAACAGCAGCACGATCAGCAGGCCGCTAAACGTAAGCAGTGCAAAAGGGTAGATCGGCTGACTAAGCCAAGCCGGCACCGGCATCAGCACGATCAGGCCGACCAACAAGATCAGGTACAGCACCGTATCAATGAGCTTCTCAAGCGCCACTGTACCTAGAATAAAGGCCGAACCCGGGCCTTGGCGCCCAATCATGTAGGCGCGGCTTAGCTCGCCAACGCGGGCCGGAATGATCATGTTCAGCATTTGGCTTATTAGCAAGACGCGGAGCAGTTCGCGGAGCGGGATGAATTTTCCCTGTTCGCCAATCAACACCCGCCAGCGAATGGCTTTCACGATGTTATTGAGCAGCACTGACAGCAGTGCAAGCAAAATCAAGCCACCATTCGCTTGGAGCAGCGTCGTGCCAACACTGCGATAATCAACGCCCCGAAACGCCAAGTAGAGCGCCCCACCGCTGACCAGTGTGCCAAGCACCCAACGTGTCTGCGGCAGCGCCCAGAGGCGACGTGCACGTTCGGCATTCCAAACGGATTTGCCAAGCATACCAGCCAACAGCACCGTGCTGACGCCCCAAATACTCCACTCAAGCACGGTGGTACTCACCAGCAAAAGCCCTGACGTAACGAGCAACTGCCCCAACAAAACGGGCCAAGTGGTCGGCGCGTCCAACTGTTGTGGGTGGTTGGCCCGCCACCAGCTTCGGTAGCTCCCGACGGTGAGCAACAGCGCCAGCCCGCTGATCCAGAGTCCATGCCCGCTCAACGTCCAGATACTCAACATGACGGGTCTGCTTCAGCTTGCGGCACAGGAGCTACGCCGTTACGTTGCCTAGCTGCAAGGGCAACTTGAGTAGTTTGGTGGAAACTCCCGACAAGGCCGAACACCAGCCACAGCAGCAGGCTTGGCTTGGTTCCCAACGCTTGTGTATCAGTGAAGCTATAGGTGAAGAGGGCGACCATGCTACCGCTTAGCCCAAGCGTAACCACATACAGCCCCTCGTCGGTCGGGTTGCGGAGGGTCTGCCCAGCCATGACCGCAGTGCCCAGCCAAAGGGCGAGGTAAGCGATGAGACCGGGCAGGCCCAGGTCGAGGGCCGTATTCAACAGATGATTATGCGCGTGGCCCACATCAAAGTCAGGCCCGGCAGAGAAGAGCGGATAGAGGACTGGCATCACCCGTCGAAAGGTACCCATCCCTATCCCGGTGAAAGGGAAGTCTTGAATCGCGTAGATCGCTCGCGACCAAACCTCAAAGCGGCCCTGGAGGGTCTCGGTATTGAAGCCCTGTGCAGACTGCGCGATAGCCGTGTGATTATAGGCCGCCATTACCTGTGGCCCAACCATAATGGCGGCGATAACGCCGACCCCGACCAAGGTTCCGGCGACGATCTGCAAACGCCGCTGTGGAATTACTACAAGCGCCAAGGTGCCGCAGAGCAGGCCAATGAAGCCACTCCGCGATTGGGTCAGGAGCATGGTGCCCCCAAGGAGCAACAGCGTCAGCAGAAAGCTGATCCGCACCGGCCACTGCCACCCTGGCGGCAGTAGGGGTAGCTTCTTTGCTCGGTAGTGCCAAGCGAGCGTGAACATGAGCGGTAACACCCAGATCAGCGCTCCGGCAACCCCGTTGGGGTGAAAACCCTCTGGCGGGCTGCCCGGCAACCCACGAATCGCAATCGGGAGCAGGGTTGCAATGCTGCCAATAACGGGGAGCTTATCGAACCAGTTGGTCGCAAACAGGCTTATAAAGGCCACGACGCAGCCGACGGCGATCAAAACAACCACGCCGAGCCAAAGCTCTCGCGGCTGTTCTAGGCGCGCCACCAGCCCATAGTAGCAGGCAACCCCCAACACGACGCCCGTGATCTTTGGGAGGCTCAGCGCCGGGTCGAACGTGACGAGCAAACTGACCAGCACCATGAAGAGCAGCAGCCAGATGCTCCAGTCGAGTGGGGTGCGGCGAATAAAATGGCGCTGGTCGAGCCAGCGCAGCCCCCACAGCACCGGCACTCCTGCAACAGCGAGGACGCCAAAGCGCCCCGGAAAGAGCAGGAGCGGTGCCAAGAGCACCACAAACAGCAGTTCCCACCGCACCACCCACTGGAGTCCTTGTCGCAACATTTTCATCTGTACAGTCGTCGGCCCCCAGTTTTCAGACAACCTTCGCAAGCACTTGACGCACTAGGCATGGTTCAGAAGCGGCGGTTTCAGCTTGACCGTTCGTAGGAGGGGCTTTAGCCCCGTGCAAGGCTTTGTAACGCGGCTGAAGCCGCTACTACGAACTGAATAGACTGTCAAG
>CAIRDL010000541.1 GCA_903877345.1 uncultured Oscillochloris sp.
CTGCCGGGGACAAGCCTCGCTGGTGCGTTGCGCGCACGCGCCGGGCGCATCCTACGCACATTTCACACTGATGATCAGGTGCAGGAGCGGTTGGAGTCGCTGTTCGGCTGGACGCCCCATAACGAGCAGGATAAGCCCTGTGCCAGCCGCCTGCTGGTTGAGGAAGCCGTCATCAAGGAAGCGCGCACGCTGGTGCAGAGCCGCGTGGGCATTGATCGCTTCACCGGCGGGGCTTACGACACGGCGCTTTTCCATGAGGCACCCTGCATGGCCGGCGAGGTGCAGACGACAATCACGATCATCAACCCGGAGGATCACGACGTTGGTCTGCTGCTGCTGTTGCTGAAAGACCTCTGGAGCGGCGACTTGCCGTTGGGCGGTGGGGCCAGCGTCGGGCGCGGGCGGTTGCGTGGCGTTCAGGCGACGCTGACGCGGGGGCCACGCCAGTGGCAATTTCACGCTGACACCGATCAGCGCTTGCGGGTTGAGGGTGATCAGGTTGAGCTAGAACACTTTGTCGCTGCTGTTGCCGGAAAGGGGGATGACCATGCCGCGTGAGATCAAGCCCATCGTTTCAAGCTGTACCGTCGAGCCGGTCACGCTCCCCGCCGACCTGCGCGTGTGGCTCCAAACACGCGCTGAGACGCTCGGCCTACGCTGGCTGTTGGCCCACACCGATAGCGGCGTAATCTGGGGCGAGTTGCGCGATAGCGAACTGGCCCTTTCGAGTGACGCCTTCCCGCGACCGGGCCTACGTTTGCGCGGCGAGACGCTCCAGCAGGCCCGGCTCTTCGGTGCGGCGGGCGAGGTGCTGCTCTGGCGCGGGCCGGACGAGCAATGGCAGGCCACTACGCGCCTTGATGGTACTGGTGAGGCGGGCGAGTATTTTGACGAAGCCTATGTGGTGTGGGGGTTTAAGGAGGAGCGGACACTATGTGATGGGTTTCGCGAGTTGCGCGAGGGTGCTCAGGGCATTATCCACAGCCCGCCGCTCCAGCGCACACCGAGCAATACGAAGCGCGCTCACCTGACCATGCGCCACTACCTCCAGCACGACACCAACGGTCTGATCCGAATTGTCGCCGGGCGTTTGCTCGGCCTGAGCGAAGCGAAGGTTTCCCATGAGCTTGCCTGAGCAGACTGACGTGCCGGATGACGTTGCGGCACTGGCTCCCTACAACTTCGTACCCCTACCTGAGCGGGTTGTCCCCGCTGAGGAACCGTGCGATCAGGATCGCTACCACACCGACCGCCTGAGCGGACGGATTGACTGCCGCTTGACCACGGCCAGCCCGCTCTACGTGCGTGTCGGCTGGCGACCCGAGGATTTCGTCGCCCACGGAGAGAAGAGCTTCGATGAACTGAAGGACGCGCCGGGGCAGCAGGAGCGGCGGGCCGCCTTCTTCCACCACGGCGACCCGCAGCGCCCGCTCATCCCTGGCAGCAGCCTGCGCGGTATGCTGCGCGCCCTGGTCGAGATTGTCGGCTACGGCAAGATGGAGCGCGTGACGAAGCGCCAGCACTTCTTTTTTCGGGCAGTTGCGGCCAAAGGTGATGACCCGTTAGCAGATCCATACCGAACGACCCTGGCAAATGTGCGGGCGGGCTACCTGACACGCATGCATGACCAGTGGGCGATCATCCCAGCGCAGCCTTTTGGGCGCGAGGGCTACCTGAAGGCTCGCCAGAGCGATATGCCTTCCTCTCTTGGCGTCATGCGCTTCAATGACCCTGCCTATCAGCCGCAGTATATTGCGGTTAGTTTTACGACCAAGGCAACGAAAACGGGTCGTCTGGTGATTGATCGGATCGATAAGCCTGGTATCTACCAGTATGGAGGCATGCTGATCACCAGCGGCAATATGATCGAGACGGGATCGGGAAGTCAGTTCTCCCCTCGGAAGAATCACGCGGTTGCCGGAGAGCGCCAGAAGGATGCTCAGCCGATCTTCATTGAAGACCGGGCGGTTGAAGATTACTGCACGAGCCTAACGGCATTCCAGCGAGGTGAGGGGAGGCGCGACTCCTCCTTTGATAGTCGTCTGGGCGTGCTGGAGGAAGGACGCCCAATCTTCTACTGCGATCCAGGTCGCGGCAAGCCAGTCATACTGTTCGGCCAGAGTCCTAACTTTCGGGTGCCCTACCGTTTCCCAGGCGCAAGCCGCGCAGCCACGCCCCGCGACTTCGTACCAGAGCACTTGCGGCAGATCGCCGCTACCGATCTGGCAGACGCGATCTTCGGCTATGTCCGCCAGGAGAAAGTTCCAGACGATCAGGCCCGCGCCGGACGACTCTTTGTGAGCGATGCGGAGCTAGAGGGTGAGCCTCAATGGTGTGAGCCAGAGGTGGTTACGCCGAAGATCCTCAGCGGCCCCAAACCGACCACCTTCCAGCACTACTTAGTGCAGGACAGTACCCAGAAGCGCAATCTGATGCACTACGCCAGTCCCACTGACGAAACGGTAGTGCGCGGGCATAAGCGCTACTGGCACAAGCCTAACGCGCCGTTGGCCGACATGATCGAGCGTGATCTGGTCAAGATCGCGAAGGCGGCCAGTCAGTACACTCGCATCAAGCCCGTGGCACCCGGCGTCAGCTTTCGTTTCACGCTGCGTTTCGAGAACTTGAGCCGGATCGAGCTCGGTGCGCTGCTCTGGGTGCTGCGTCTGGCCGCCGACGAGCGCTACCGGCTGGCCTTGGGCATGGGCAAACCCCTGGGCATGGGCGCGGTCAGCATTAGCTCCAGCGTCTACCGAGATGACCGACAGGCGCGCTATAGTCGCCTGCTGGATGAGACGCAGTGGCACACTGGCGAGCAGGTGCTGGAGCAAGCCGAGCTTGACGCTTGCCGGGCTGAGTTTGAGGGCTATGTGCTGAAGGAGAGCGGCGAGCAGGCGCGAGGCTACACCAGCTTGGACGACCCTCTGCGTATGCGCTGCCTGTTGGCCTTGCTGAGTTGGAAGGAAGCGCCGCCTGCCGAGAAGACGAGCTATATGGAGCTTGGACAATTTAGGGAGCGCCCGGTGCTGCCGCGACCTACCCAGGTGATCGGTTGGGAAACCGCCCCCGCCGCAGCGTCGGCTGCCCCGCGCCAGCCGCAGCACCAGCAGGCTACGCCCGTCGCCGCACCTGCCGCGCCCGCCCCCGCGCCGTCGCGTGACTACGGATCGAGCGTGTTGGCCGTTGGCGAAGTGTTTAGTGGCAAGATCAAGGAAATCCTCAAGATCGGCGTGAAGGTTCTGCACCCCGCCTACCCTGATAGTAAGCAAGTGATCGGCCTAGTCGCGAAAGAGCATCAAACCGGGCCATTCCAGATTGATCGAGATCGCCGGTTTGAGATCATCGCTATCCAGGAAGAGGCGACCACGACCATCCTCTGGCTCAAACCAACGAAGAACCCGGCAAACAAGTGAGCTTCGCCCCTACAGGGGACGTGGACACGCCGCATATGGAATGGATACGTCGGATGCGGGGCGCGCATATGTCGTATCGGGACGCCGAAACGTCGTATCGGGGTCGTATGTAGGGGCGAAGCATCGCCTGAGGCTGTTCATGGTACCGCCTGACGTGTTGGCAGCGATGCTTCGCCCCTACGGGGGACGTGGACACCCCATCTGCGGGACGCGCCCCATCACACGGGGCCGCCAAAACGTCATATCGGGACGCCGAAACGTCATATCGGAACGCCGAAACGTCATATCGGGACGCCGAAACGTCATATCGGGACGCCGAAACGTCATATCGGGACGCCGAAACGTCATATCGGGACGCCGAAACGTCATATCGGGACGCCAAAACGTCATATCGGGACGCCGAAACGTCATATCGGGACGCCAAAACGTCATAGCGGGCCACGCATCCGTCACATGTGGGCGCGTGTGTAGGGGCGAAGCATCGCCTGAGGCTGTGCATGGCAACGCATGCTGTGTCTCCGGCGATGCTTCGCCCCTACGGGGGTGTGGCTACCCCATATGCGGGGGCGCATCCGGCACACGCGGGGGCGCATCCGGCACACGCGGGGGTGTAGATGCTGACTTTCGGTTGCGGTAAACGCGGCCAAAAGTTGCAGTGGCTACCTCGTCCTCCGCCTCATTAAAGGGCAACCCGCCCTGTTGCACAAAGGCGCGGTAGTCGTCGAGCACGGTGGCGTTCACACCGGGCGTATCGGTGGCCCAGAGCGTATCGGCAAGCACCGCCTGCTCCGTGCCTTCGCCCAGGCGCATAAGCACGCCGTTCTCATCGTAGGAACTGGCCACACCGAGCACGGTGACGCGCTTCGCGTGCGGCCCCTGGCATCAGGTCGCCGCGAATGGGGTGTGCCGCGCCTCGATCAGGTAGACCTCGAAGGCGCTCAGGTTCTCGCACTCGTCGGCGCAGCCCACCATAATCTCCTCGAAGCGCTGCTCACGGTCGGGAAGGCTCGGGGTGTCCTTGGTGTTCATGGCTACCTCCAAGTGCAGATGGTCGGTAAATGATCGGGGAGAGGGCGGATCTAGTGCGCGCCTGCTGATCGGGCTTGGGCCACGCGCAACGGGGCGAGCAGGATGGCCTCAACATCGGCGGGTGACGCGACGGCGGCACTCACCTGGGGCCACAGTACGATCGGCGGGGCGGCGATCAGCTGGCGCTTGAGCGTAAGCGTCTTCAGGTCGTCGTACAAGTAGGGCCGGTGCCCGCAATGGAGCGCGTAACAGCGCATACGCACCCCAGGCTGGCAGACCTTCCAATGACAGATCCGGCCCAGATAGGCACCGCGCGGATCGGCCAGGAACACATCGGCACCGCTGTTGCGGCTCTGGGCGTGGCCCATCAGCTTGCGCCCGAGCGCCGCCAACTGCGAGAGATCGGCGTCGTCGCCCACCGTCACCAGCAGGTCAATGTCCTTCGGGGTAGCCTTCTCAGTGGTGATCGAGCCGAGCAGCGCGATGCGCTGCTCCCCAGGGAGGCCACTGGTCGCCTGGACAAAGAGCAGCGCGCCGGCGAGCAGGTGCGTGCGGATGGGCGGCAGGGAGGCCAGATAGCGCTGTACCGAGTCGCTCAAGTCGGGTACCTCTCACGCTTCTTGAAAAGATACGAGACAATATTGGTGTCGAGCAGAATCGTGCTCATGGGTCGCTCAATTGATCATCAGCGCGCTGCCGGGCGACAAAGTCGTTAATATCGTCGGTCGTCTCGTCCTCCGGCCAGAAGTCAGCCGCCAGTTCAGCCAGATCGCTTACGGGAGCCGCCCGGCGCACGCCGATGGGAATGGCATCGCCAGGCGGTTGATACCCCCGCTCTAGCCCACGCAGCAACTCCTGGATCAGCTGAAACTGCTCGACGGGTGGAAGCCGCCGCGCCGCCTCACGCACCTCTTCAACTGTGGTCATGGCTCACCTCCTGTTGCGCTGCCGTCTTCATTATGCTGCCCTCGCGCCGCAGAAGTTCGCTCCTACCTGAGCAG
>CAIRDL010000542.1 GCA_903877345.1 uncultured Oscillochloris sp.
CCCCACGACGAACCAGAACCTGGTGGCGGCGATCTACCTCCGCGTCTCGACGGACGAGCAGGCCACGACGCACGGGGGGCGCTGGGTATCTGTCGAGCGTGCGCGAGGTGCTGGTGAACGAAGGGGTCTACCGGGGGGCGCGGCGCGGGGCGAGTGAGACACGCTGGCCGATCATTCTCGACCAGAGTATCCCGTCGGCGGGGCGGATACGTTCCTCACTACGAGGGCGCACGGTGCGCGCAATGCCAGCGGAGGAATGACCCCACAGCAAAACGTGGGCAAAGGCAAGAGCAGGACAGCGGCGGCGAACCTGCCGCACACCGCTGTCCACCTCATCGTCTCCTGCTACGGCACCACCTCAGTCAGTTCCTCTTCCGGCGGAAGCGTGTCAGCGCCACCCTGCGCCAAGGCGCGGAGCCGCATAAACACATCCACCGAGAGCAGCACGCCTGTTGGGTAGCCCTTCTGTGTCACGATGATGGGCCGTTGGCGCTCCTTGGCGCGCTTGATCAGCGCCGCCAGGGATGAGGCTGCCCGCGAGATGGGTACGACGCCGTCTTGCAGATCGACATCAAGGGCGAGGGGCGGTGGGTTGGACATGGGAGATTCCTTATTGGCAGAGAGGAAAACAATGGTGTGCAGGATACCACGGAAAAGGTGGGGATAGCTGAAGATGGTCGTCGCAGGTGTTGTATGCTTGTGCAATAGGCGGTGGCACTTGACCGGGCATGTGGGGTTGGCAGGGCCAGCGAACCACATTTTCGCAGCTACCTATGCGCGTATTGCTCTGACAAAATCGGTGGTAAAGCCTTGTTATAGATGCATTGGCTGTGCTACACTGGGCTGACCCTGCTCCCTCTTTCGCGCATGTGTGGAACCTTTGCATGGAAGACACCGATGCGACCAATGCGCCACCGGCGCACTCTGATCCACTACCCATCCCTGTCCGCCTCCCTCACCTCCCAATCGTGCGCGCCCGCATCACCTATCGCCTGTTAACCGCAACGACGCTCCCGCCCTATAAAGGAGCCCTGTTGCGCGGTGGCTTCGGCTACGCCTTCCAGCGCTCGGTCTGCCCACGGGCATGTTGGAACCGCTCCGAGCACTGTACGCTGACGGCGCTCTGTCCCTTCCGTCAGATCTTCGAGCCGCCTCGCCCGGCGCAGATCGCAGGGTTGCGCGAGGCGCAAGATGTGCCGCGTGGCTTTGTGCTTGAGCCGCCCCTTGATGGGAAACGCCAGTATGCCGCTGGTGACAGCCTCGAGTTTTATCTCGTCCTGTTTGGGCGCGCTAGCGCGCATCTGCCCCATTTCATCTATGGCTTTGAGCAACTTGGGCGCGAGGGTCTGGGCCGCGATCATGCCCCAGCCCGCCTTGAGCGCGTCGAGGTGCTGCGGCCCTGGCAACCGACTGGCGTGACGGCCTACCTCGATGGGCGGGCCAGCGCTGACACCAGGGTGCTTCCAACGCTCGATGGTGCCCAGATCGTTGCCCACGCCACCAAACTGCCCGCCGATCTGCGCCTGACGCTGCCCACGCCCTTACGTGTGAAAGCCAGGGGAGCGTTCATCAGTCGGGTGGAACTCCCGGCGCTGGTGCAAGCGGCGTGTTGGCGGCTGACCGCCCTCGCCGCTTTTTACGATGCGCCCTGGGACACCGACTATCGGCCTATTGTGGCGGAAGCCCACATGGTGCGCGTTGAGCAGGCGGCGATCCGGTGGGTGGATTGGGAGCGCACCTCCACCCGCACGGCACAACCTCGCCAGATGACGTTGGGCGGGCTGATCGGGAGTGTCGTGTTGCGCGAGGTTCCGCTGGCGGTGCGGGCGGTGCTGCTTGCAGGCACATTGATCCACATCGGCAAAGCCAGCGTCTTCGGCCACGGGAAGAGCGAACTTGCGCCGATCAATCCGTCTTCGGCGGATGTGCAAGGCGCGGGCACGGGCTATCATGCACCGCAGTAGGTAAACGTGAGGAGGCCCTGATGCACCGTCTGGTCGCTGGTACATGCCGTATGGATCTTGAGCTCACGCCGCAGTCGCCGTGGATGGTGCGGGGGGAAGTGCGCGGCCAAAATCCAGAGGTCATCCATCCGTTGCAGTACGGTCCACACACCAACGATGGGCCGACCTACCCGCCAGTTTTGCCGGCAAGCAGTATCAAAGGTGTACTCCGATCCACAGCCGAGTACATCCTACGGAGTATCCATGCTGACAGGTCGGAAAACAGTCGCCCACTGGCCGATGTGCCCTTTGTCCAGGACAAAAAGCGCGAGGCAAAAGGGTCGAAACAGTCGCGCCCCAACCAAGCGCCTGAGCATGACCACTTACAAGGTCTGGCGCGTGGGCAGATTGCCGACTCAGAACTGCTTGAATGGAATGCGGCCAATGGCAATCCGATCAACACTGACACATTAGCGCCGCAGCGCCGCTACCCGTTGCTCTCCGCCGCGACCCAACTCTTCGGGGCAACGGTGCATGCGGGCTTACTCACGCTTGATGATGCGATGACACCGTCTGCCACCACCCTGCGAACGCATGTCGCCCTTAGTCGTTTCACCGGGGGCGTAGGCCAAGGCCCGTTCACCGAGCGTGTTGTCCTCCCTGAAGGCAGCTTGCACACGACGCTTACCGTCACCAACTTTGCCCTCTGGCAGCTTGCGTTGCTTGGCTTGGTCTTTCGTGAGATCTCCCGTGGGTACGTCAGTTTTGGCAGCGGGACACGGAAAGGACAGGGCCGGATGCAGCTCAAGGTGCGGGAGATGCGTTTCAGCTACCCGGCCAAGGTCTATCCGGCAGAACGAGTTGGGATTGTTTCGGCACAAGCCCATCACCCGTTGGCAACTGACGTACCGGACAGCGTGCGGAGCATTGAGGCTCCCCTTGACATTTTGCATGACGCTCCTGCGCTTGAGACGCCAACGCCGCACTGGCGTGAGCAGGGCACGGTGCAGCGCATCGTTCCTGATTCCCTCTGTGAAACCTTTTTCGCCGAGGTGGTGCAGTCTGCCTGGGGGCCGTGGGTGCAAGCCATGCGAAAGGAGTGAAGCCAGTGTGCGCATTGTTCAACCCCTACGACTTTGTCCGTTTCGAGAAACGCCCGAGTGCCGCCGACGAGCCACGGCTTGAGCGGGCACAGGGCTTGAGCGGTACGCTCTCCTTCCAACTCGTGACGTTGACCCCACTGGTCATCAATGGCGAACCACCAGGCACCAACCGCCGCGCTGGACACTTTGCTCGACTGGGCGACACCCCAATCATTCCGGCCTCATCGCTGAAGGGCATGCTCCGCAGCATCCACGAAATCGTCACCAATAGCCGCGTCGAGGTGTTGAGCAAGGACGATGATGCACCCATTCTGGATAAAGAGGGCAGACCCTTCAGGATTAACAAGCATCAAGACGCCTGGGCGATGCTCCTCCGCCAGCCAGGGTACGACCCGCTTGATGCTGATCCCGCCATAACCCCAAGCGAGCGACTGTTTGGGCGTGTGCGTGGCAGCGGGAACGAGTCGGTGGGGTTGGCGGGCCGGGTCGCGTTTGATGACATGCGCTTGTCGCCAGATCTGGTGGTCACGAGTAACGAACTGGCCGGGATGCTTGGCGGGCCGAAGGCGACCCACATGGCTTTCTACCGTACGGATGGAGCAGATAGGAATAGCCCAGCGCTGGGGCGTAAGCTTTATTATCATCGGCGTAACTACCAGCCAGCGCTGGATGCGTATCGGCGGCGGCTCAATGATCTGATTCAGCGGGCCGTGCAAAGACTTGCCCAGGCGAACAATGAGCAGCAACGCCAACGAGCGCAGGCGACCTTGGACACACGCCGCAACTCGGTTGTGACCATCGAGTGGGTGCCAGCGGGTACGAACATTGAGGGCGGTACGCTCCGCTTCCGCGATCTGACTGAGGATGAGCTTGCGGCGCTGGTCTACTGCCTCAGCCTTGAGTGGCGTAACGATTTGAAACTGGCCCACAGACTTGGCTACGGGAAACCGTGGGGTCTCGGCAGCGTGCGTTTCGTGATCACTGGGCTGGAGGTCGAGAAGGTGAATGACCAGGGTGTGCCCACACGCTTTTTAGACTACACGGCCACGGTTGAGGATTGGCTGGAGCGCGTACCATCGCTGGTTGCCAGCGTGCGTAACGCGTGGCAGCACCGCTCGAACGGGAGTTACAGCGATTTCTGCGCCATTCTACGGATTGACCCAGCGCATGAAGCTCTTTACCCAGAATACACACATTTTCGAGATAACCCGCAGCTGCCGCTTGATGAATATCAGGGCCGTCCCTATGGTGCGCTGTACGCTGGCGACAAATTCCCCCAGGTTCGCAGCGAGTCAGCGACAGGTGGCCCCGCCGATCCAAGGGCGGACAAACCGCCAATTGATGCTCCCCGTGTCGATCTAGAGAATACGGGTGAGGCGATCACTCCATCCGAACGGCAGCGTGGCGTTCTGGTGTCGCAAGAACTCAAGGGCTACGGAGTGCTTGACGCTAACGGGGGCTTTGTTGCCATCAATCTTGAGCCGGTAGCGAAGGCGATCAAAGCGCGGCTGAAAAAGGGCCAAACACCACGGGTTAGCTTTGTCCGTATTGCTGATACCGTTACCGATATTCAGCTCGACGAGGAACCCTCATGACCACCCGCTACCTTGTGCTTTTCGATGCCGACCGCATCAAGGACTATGTTTTTGCCACGGGGCGCCTCAAGGAGATTCGCGGTGCCAGCGAGGTGGTGCGCCAACAGACAAAGGCGGAGACAGTGTGTACGCTGGCCGGGTTCGGCCCGTGGTCGTCTGGGCGCAACGAGGGGCTGATCTACGCGGGTGGCGGCGCTGGGGCGCTGCTTTTTGCCAATGCAGCGGCGGCCACCACCTTCTGTCAGCAGCTTGAAGAGAACTATCGCCACGCCACTGGCGGGGCGACGCTCAGTACGGTGTTGGAGCCGGTGGATGGGACGGGAATTGCCGCTGAGGTGCTGGCCCAAAGCCGCGCCGCCCGCGCCTTGGCCCGCCGCAAAGCCAGCCGCCCTAGCGCCGAAACCATCCCCGGTGGGGCGCTCATCCGCTTCTGCGCCAGCGACCGTCTGCATCCGGCGAATGGGTGGGGCCGCGACCCCGATAATCCCGCCGGCTTGCTCCTCAGTGCGGTTGCCGCGCAGAAGCGTGCGGCCAGCAGTGCGTATCTCAACCAGATGCGGCGCAGTCCGTTCTGGGACGCCTTTCGCGCCCAGATCACAAGCCGTGAGGGTGGTGCCGCCACCCTCGCTGACTGGAACGCGGCCTCCTACCCCGGTCAAGATCTCGGCGGTATCGGGCGGCAAGCGCAGCCCCGTGGCTATGTGGCCCTCGTGTACGCCGACGGCGATGGGATTGGCAAGCTGCTCCACGCGGCGATTGCCCGCGCTGGCTTCACGGGGTACCAGCGCTTCAGCCATGCCCTTGAGGTGGCGGCAACCCAGGCGACAGCCTACGCGCTCGCACGGGCCTACGGTTCACGCCCGCCTGCGCTGGTCTTTGACCCCGAGACAGAGCAGTCGGTGCGGGCGCTGCCGTTCGAGGTAATTACCATCGGCGGTGATGATGTCATCTTGCTCTGCACGGCGGAGCAAGGGCTGCAGGTCGCTCACGATCTGAGCGAACGCTTCGGCAGCCTCGTCGCCGAGCAACTTGCCGATCCCACCATCACAGTCTCGGCCTCGGTCGGGGTAGTGATTGCTCACGCGAGCATGCCGATTATCCAGCTTGAACAGCGCGGCGGCGACCTGCTCAAAAGTGCCAAGCGGGTGAGCGGCAACGGGGTCGGCGGCGTGGATTTCCATATCGTCACCACGCCGGCGCTTGATACCATCACGGCGGTGCGTGACCGTGAGTACGCCAGCGAAGCAACGCAGACCCAGTTCGTTCAGCGGCCCTACCGCCGTGACACGTTTGCCGCCTTGCTGACCGCCGCTCGCTCGCTCCAGGCCATTCCGCCCAGCAAACGGGCTGACCTCTACCACGCCTGTCGCGGCTCCCGCCTCCAAGCAATGCTCGGGACGCTGACCATTCATGCGCGCCTCACCGCAACGCAGCGCGAGGTGCTGCTCGAAGCGCTTGAGCGACTCGACAGCCTCGCCAATTACCCCTTTGGGGCCAAGAATGAGCGCGACCAGTCGGCCACCGCGCTGATCGATCTGCTCGAAGCCACGGAGTTTCTCAGTGAGGAGGCCCAATGGGCGACGCAACGCTAAACCGGGTCACGGTCGCCTACACACTTACCCTTGCTACGGCGCTGCATATCGGCACGGGCCTGGGCCTCGCCCAGATTCTTGATGATCGCACGGTGCAAGGCCCGCACCCTGATGATGCGAGTCTGCACCTGCCCTACGTCCCTGGTTCCAGCGTGAAGGGTCGCCTGCGCGCCCAGGTGCGCCGCATGCTGTTGGCCTTGGGCGGTGGAGAAAGTGAGCGTAGTCGGGTTGAGGCCAGCCTCTTCGGGTTCCCCGATCAGCCTGGCTCGCTCTGCTTCAGTGACGCCCACCTTGACTTGGAGGATGCCCGCATCGCGGCTTGGCGGGAGCATCACATGCTCCACCACCTCACTACGGTCGAACGGGCCTTCGTGGGGCTGAGCCGTGTCCGCCGGGTGGCGCTGGAGCAGCGGCTGTTTCGGATTGAATTGGCCGAGCATGGGTTGCCGCTGCACGGGCAGATCACGGGCACCTTGCACGGCGACACGCCCGAACACGACCTCGGGTTGCTCCTGGCGGCATGTCTCGATCTGACCCACCTGGGCGGCATGAAGGGGCGCGGCTTGGGTGCCTGTACGCTCCGCCCGGACACCATCACCCTCGACCAGACCACCCTGACGCTGGATGTGCTCGTTCGCACTGCACTGGAGTCGCCACCTGCATGAAGACACTTAGCCTTACGCTCAAGCTGTTGGCCCCGACATGTATTGCCAATCGTCCTACGGCACGGGGCCAGATTGTCGAGACCCTGTCCTATCTGAGCGGGACGGCCTTGCGTGGGGCGGTCGCCGAACGGCTGCTTGCTGGTCGTCGGCCCGCCGCGTTGCCTCCCGATGAGCGCGCCCGCTTCCAACGGGCCTTTCTTGCCGGCGAGGTGCGCTTTGCCCACGGGTGGCCGCAACCAGAACCCACCGCGACGACCCAGGTGGTACCTCGGAGCGCGGGCAGCTACAAGCGGGATGAAGGATGGCGGGCGCGTGATGGTCGCGGGGTTTTCGACCGCTTGGCCGCCATGCTGCGCCTCCATCGGCTGGATGCCCAGGGTTCGTCCGCAATCTGGGACGAATTGGCCCACCAAGCTGACCAGCAGATGACGGAACTGGAGCCGCTGAACCAGAGTTTTGCTAGCGTCACCACGCGCATCTGGCGCGGTTGTACGCCCACCCGCCGCTTGATCAGCCGCACGGCGATTACCTCAATGGAACGCGGGTTGCCCACCGCCGGACGGGACGTGGCCGCCGATGGGCAGTTGTATAGTTTCGAGGCGCTTGAGGTCGGCCAGACCTTTCGTGCGACGGTGCGTGGCCCGGAAGGGTTGGTGGCTTGGCTCACCCAAGACACGTTGGTGGCCTCTGTGGGCAACACCCGCAGCACACTGACGCTCGGCCAGGGGCGGAGCCGGGGCCTCGGCCTTGTCGAGCTTGTGCATGTAACCCCACACGAGCCAGAGGTTCGTACGGCAGAAACTCTGGCTACCCAGGCCCGTGCCTTCAGCGAACGGGCGGGGTTGCCCGCGACCGCAGGGTATTACCTGCCCGTCACGCTTGAGGCCGATACAATCCTGCGGGACAACTACTTGCTGCCCTGTGGCAGCGGTGACCCAACCATCACCCTGGCCCGCTATCGCCCCCTGACGACCGCCAACGGGACGCTCTTTCCCATGACGCTGGACGATGCGCTCCAGAGTAGCCGCTGGCTCGGCGGCTGGGATCTGCTGCGGCGCATGCCACGCCCACCCCAACTCGCCGTGACCCAAGGCTCGGTCTGGGTCTATCATGTGCCGCATGACGCAGCCTTAAAGGCCGCCATTGATTGGTGGCTTGCCGCCGAGCAGACGGGTTTGGGCGAGCGCTGCGCCGAGGGTTTTGGCCGGGTGCGCCTGTTGCACCCGTTCCACGCCGAAGCACGGCAAGGAGGTTGGTGATGGACGAACAAACCGCCCACGCACACCTACGTGCGAGTCTCTCCACGCTGCAACCGACGCTGGGGGCGACGCTGGTTGCGCCGGTGCGAGCAGCCACGACGCCTGGGGCAGACGGGCAACCGCCCGCCCTCACGCCAAGCCGACTCAATGGGCTGGCCGATACGCTGCTCGGCACAAGCGCCCGGGGCGATGCGGCAGCACGGCACCAAGCCTTTACCCAAGAACTCGCCCGCTTGAAAGAACGCTTGGGCGATGGCGCGGCCTTGCGCCTGCTTACCGAGCTTGAGACCCAGTTGGCCCACGGGGGCACATGGGAAACGCTGCTGCACCATGCGGCGCACTTGCCGCAACAACTATGGGCGGCGCTGCTCCCAACCACTCGCCTGCTCCTCGCCCAAACCGCGCTCCAGTTGGTGCTGGTCCTAGCCGACGCCGAGCCGCTGCTTGGCGACCTTGACAAAAAAGGAGTCACGCTGCAATGGGAGGCGTAATGCGCTACACGTTCACCGGCGTCCTGCACACCACGGGCGCGCTCCACCTTGGCAGTGGCAGCGGCGGCAAACTTGGCTCCGGGCAGCCCGCCACCGACGCCGCGATCATCCGCGACAGCGAGGGCTACCCGTACATTCCTGGCTCGTCGCTCCGTGGTGCCCTGCGGGCGGCGGTGTGCCAGTACGCCGAGGCGCTCTTCGCTGCCAAGGACGCGCAGATGCGCGAGGATGAGGGTGCGATCAATGCGCTCCGTGACGCCGTTGCAGGGGCGACGAGCGAAGTCCAGCTTCAGACGCAACTCGACGCGGAACTGTCGGCCCTTGAGCGACTCTTTGGCACGGTACTCTGGGCTTCGCCACTCAGCATCCCCGACTTGCACCTCGTCAACCGGGTGAACGGCGCAGGGGTGGGCGAGCTTCGGCACGGCGTCGGGATTGACCGCGACACGGGGGCGGCTCGTGACCAGATCAAGTACGATTTTGAGGTGCTGCCGCGTGGCGCACGGTTCGCCTTCCTGATGCGCTGCGAGCTGCCCACCGCCGATGCCAAACGCCTCGTCACCTGGGAGCGCATGCTGGCCCTTGGGCTGAAGTTGCTCCAACAAGGCGAAATCACGCTGGGCGGGCGGGCGGCGCGTGGGGTGGGGCACGTGGAATTGCGTGACCTGAAGGTCTACACGCTACCCATTTCCTCGCACCACCGAGCCGATCTGATTATGGCGCTGCTCGCCAAACCCAACACGCCGCAGGGCACCGCGCAACCGGGTGATTGGGTGCAGACAACCCTCAAAGCGATGCAGACGGAAGGGGGTAACTAATGTTCGCCACACGCCTTAACGAACTGCGGGTGAGTCTCGAACTCATTCCCATTGGCCCCCTGCTGATCAAAGAAGGTCGCCATCTGGCGACGGAAAAAGGCCCGAGCCGTGAACACGGCAAAGTGGAGATCCACAAAGAGAGGCACATTGTCGAACGTCGCCTCCCGCGTGAACCCCAGCGGAAAGACCTGAAGGGTGCCCAGCGTGACTATGGGCATCGCGACGGCACGTTTGACATGGCCTGTGTGCATAGCACGACCAGTGAAGGCGACCGTTTCTATCTACCTGGGAGCAGCCTACGCGGCGTGTTGCGCTCGGCGGCTGAACGCCTGGTGGGCCGTTGGCAGCCGGAATGGACGCAAGCGAGTGATCCGTTCACGAACCGCGCCGAAGCGTGGGTGCGCGCTAAACGTCGTGAGCACCGTCCCCCTGATGGGGCGGCGATCTATGCTCATGCTGGCCCGATTGAGCGCTGTTTCGGCCATACGGCCCTGCGCGGGCGCTGGACGGTGGAGGATGCCTGGATCACGGATGAGGTGCAGCATCCGCCACGGGTGTTAGTGCGCGATGGCGTGGGCATTGACCGGGCGACCGGCGCGGCCCGTGAGAGCGTCAAGTATCAGTTCGAGGCGCTGATCAGTGGTGAGCACGAGACCGTCTTTCGCACCACGCTCACCTTGGTCAACTACGAACTGTGGCAACTTGGTCTGCTGGCGCATCTGCTTGCCGCCCTTGATGTGGGCGAACTGCGTTTGGGCTACGGGACGCGCCGTGGCCTTGGGCGGGTGCGCGTGCGGGTGCCGAAACTGGCCTTTCGCTGGTTTCCACCCAAGGCGCAAACGCCAAAGGACGGCCTAATCCCAAGTCTCAGCGCCCTGTGGGAACTGGCCGATAAACCTGAAAACGCGACCGCCTATGCTCTCCGCGACGGCGATTTGCGCCTTGTGCTGCCCACGCAGGGAGCCAGTCTGCACGCCACCGTGCCGGTGCCAACGTGGGTGGTGTGCCCAGAGCCACCGCCGTCGCCGCTTCAGGAAAATAGTCCGGCGGATCTCGCGGCGTACTGGGACAACAAGAACCCCTGGCCGTTGCTTGGGGTGTTGCTGGCCCAACCTATCGCTGATTGGCCGTCGCCACCCGCTGCGACGGCAACACCGCCAACGAATGAGGCGCATAATCCATGAACAGTGTCATCGGCTACGCGACCCTATCCCCCGCCGATCCCGCGTTCGCTGCCGCGCTGGCACTGGTAGGCACCACCGAACTCCAGGCATGGCTGGAGGACGACCAGCGCGCCGACGGGTTCCAACTTGCCCTGGGCCTCACGGCACCTGAGGCGCTGGCCCTGCTCGCCGCTTGGCCGCAGGGCCACCTCTTCACGCCCACCGGACATATGCGCTGGGAACGCCTGGGCGACGGGCGGCTGCACGGTGTGCTGATCGGCGACGCCCCGTTGCCGCCAGCCTTCGGGGGCGTGCTGGCGCTGACGCCCGTTGACGGGCCGCAGACGCTCCTCTTCTGGGGTAGTCGCGCCGCACAAGCGGTGGGCGACCAACCAGTTTGGGCGGAGGGGCGCATCCCTGAGCTGAACCGGCTCATGCCGCAGGCATGGCGCACGGGCCACTGGCGCAACGCGCACGCGGGCCTTGAGGTGCAGCGGTACGAGGCACCCCTCGCTGCGGGCGCGGTGCGGGTGATCGTCCGCTACTTGCGCTACCGGCCCGACTACGATCCACGCGGTGGGGTATCCCAATCCACGGAGGAGGCCCCATGAGTCGGACCATTATCACCCACGTTGGGACGACGACGCTGACCCGAATCGAGCAGACCCCCAGAGGCAGGCAGCTTGTCGAGCGCCTGAACACTATGTTTGCGGGAGGCAACAACCCGCCCGAGGCCGACCTCACCGCCAGTGTCACGGCGCTCACAACCCATCTGCACTACCTCTGGACGGAAGTGTGGAACGGGACGAGTGCTGAGGATCAGCGCGAGCGACGCAAAGTGTTGCCCGCCGAACTCGCCTCGTTAAGCCTCCTCGCACTTCAGCCGTCCGACCGGGTGGTGTTGCTCGCCAGTGAAACCCCCGAGGGGCGCTTCTGTGCGTGGGTGCTGGAGCGTCTGTTGCGTCTCAGTGCCGATACGACGTTGCTTGAGCGCCTGCTTACCGCGACCCACCCCATCGCGCCAGATTTTCCTACTTGTACCAGCGACCACCTCAGCCTAGTTGAGATCGCGGGGCTGCGGGTGAACGCAGACAGCCGGTTCGACAACCACCAACCTGCTACCGCCGCGATCTTCGTGCGCAAGGGTCTGGTGCATTATGTGGATGCAATTTGGGATATTTACAATGGGGTGGATCGGGGCCAGAAACTGGTCTTCAACGTCACCGGCGGCTACAAAGGCATGATCCCAATTGCCCGCGACGTCGCCATGTTGCTGGCGGATCATCACCGGACCGTTGATCCGACGTTCACCTGTGAGTTGTGTTACTTGTACGAGGAGAGTAGTGAACTGATTGTCTACGGGGTACTCCCCATCGAGTTTGTGCTGGAACGTGCGTTGCGGGAACAGTTGACCGCAGCGGCTCCCCCCGATGGAGCACCCGTGAGCGGCAGTTGGAGCCGCGACCATCCCAGGTGGAAGCCCTTCTTTATCCCGGTGCCAGGGCAATCCCAACTCATCCAGCACCAGCGCTCGCCCCTGGGTGAGGTCATTCTGGCACTTTACAAGCATCTACAGCCCGAACCCGAGGCGGAATGACATCTGTAGTGCCAAGCGCCGCCCCGCTGCTTGATGGGGATCGGGTGTGCCTGCCTGAGCGGTACTGGATTACGCTTGACCGCGACACCCCCGCTGCAAAATGGATCATTTGCGATGCCAGCGAACGGAAGCTGTTGGTGAACGAGCCAAGTGAAGTCACCGGCAGACTCGATGTCCTGACTGACGACCGGGGCATGGTGAGCCGGATGGCGCGCTATGGGCCGGTTGAACGCTTGGCGGCGCGGTATAGCGGCTTCGTCATTGATGCGTACTACCTGCGTGCCCACGACGACCTGGCTTTCGCCGATGCAGCGGCACGGCTCTGCCGGATCTTCATCCACTACTGGCAGCGGCGCGAGGTGCTGGGCGATCCGCAGGGGCAACGGGCGCTGCCGATGCTCTGGCGCACCTATTGGCGGGCGCTCGACCGTATTGCGGAGGCGGAACCGGAGGCGCGGGAGCGGCGAATGCGCGGTTGGGCTTCCGTAGGCTTCGCGCAGGAGCATGGGCGTGCGCTTGAGCGCTGGCTCCAGTATGCGATTGATGACGCCCACGTGTGGTTCTTTGCTGATCTGCTCACCCCGTGGGTGCCAGGGACGCAGCACTGGCAGGTGCGACGCGAGGCTGAAGTGGCGGCGGTGGTTTGGGCCACCCCAGCGCGGCACGCACACCTACGCCGAACGGCTCTAACCGCACCTGGCGGGCAGCGGCGCATCGAAGCGCTCATTGAAGGCTGGTATCTTCCCCACTATGACCTCCAGCATGCGCGACGGCTCATGGCCTTGCTTGAGGCGAACGCACAGCCTTCCCAGCACCTGCAACGGGCCGCAACAACCCTGGGCCGGTGGGTGTTCACTGGGGCGCAACGCCTCTACGCAGCGATTGCCGTCGCCTACGCCGGGACGGCCTTGCAGGGCGATACGTGGACGACGCTGGCCGCGCTTGCCAGGGATGGGTGGCGCTGGATCGGAACCATGACGCCACTCGTGCTCTTTACCTACGGCTATCTCGTCTGGGGCATTGGCCGGAAGACTGGGGTGGCAGCATGGCCGCGTGCCTGGGCGCTCTGGTGGCGCGGGATGCTCGTTGCTCTGCTGGTTGCCGCCCTGCTGACCTGGGGTATCGCCCCCATCGAATTTAGTGATCCTAGCGTGAACTTGACAGACTCCGTCCCCTGGCTCCCGCTAGTCTGGATCGGCATCCTCATGGTTGTCCTCTACGCCCAACTGGCCCTCTTTTTCGGCATTTTCGTGCAACTACTGTTTGAGGATCGCCCAACGACCGCGCCACTGGACGCGCCGTAAGCCTATGCCGACACCGGAAGCCATCCTCGCGGCACTCCTGCACTTGGAGCAGTTGCGCCACCCGCATCCCGGACGGACGGAACTGGTTGCCTTGCTCACCCAAGTGGCGGACGACCTGCACAGCCTCACCGGGGCGCGCTCTGTGCGCCTGGCGCTGTGCGCCGCTGCCTTCACGCCGCCTTTCCCGCTGACGGTGGTGGTGGGCGATCCGCCGTCCACGCCTCCGCTGCCGACGCACCTCCAGTGGGGCGGCGTCACTCTCGCGCACCTCGACCTTGCACCGGGGCCGGCGGCGGATGGCCCAACCGCGCTGCTCGTGCGTGTCGCCACCGAGTCCCTTGCGGCGGTTTGGGCCAGCGAACATACGCTGGCGGAGGCGGAGGCACGCACCCGCGCCCAGATTGCGCTGGAACTGCACGATGCGGGGAAACAGGTCTTGCCCGCCATTCGCCTCTTTGCCGAATGTGCCGAACACGCCCTCGCCAGCAATCCAGCCGCCACGGCGCACCACCTCCGTAGCATCCGCGAGATTGCCCAACAGGGTCTTGACGATATGGCCTTTTGGCTTGGCGAACTCCACGGGCAGCACGCCAGGGACGACGTCAGCCACGCCCTTGAACGGCTCCTCCGCCAGACGGCTGATGCCGCGCCGCAGCTCACGCTGACGTGCCAAAGCGACCTGCCTGCACTCTCTTGGCGAGTCGCGGCCTGTCTGCTTGGGATGCTGCGTGGTGCCCTGGCGAATGTGCTCTTGCACGCCAACGCCCGCACGGTGCAGGTTGGCCTCCAGCCGACGGCGGGTGGCGTGATGGCCTTTGTCCATGACGATGGCGTTGGCATTGATCTCCACACCGCGCTCGCCGCCCCAGGGCTTGGGCTGGAGAGCATCTTCGAGCGCACGCGGCATTTGGGTGGGCATGTGACGCTCCAACCAGGGCCGCACGGCGGGACATGGCTCGAGATCTGGCTGCCCCTTACACCCACGGAGGTTCCTTGTGGATGAGGCGATTCCCGTCGTGATCGTTGATGACCACCTGATCATTCGCTATGGGCTGCGGGCGATCCTTGAGCAACCTGGCACGCCGAGCATCCAGATTGTCGGTGAGACCGATCATCCGGCGACGGCCTTGGCGCTCGTTGAACGGTTCGCCCCACGGGTACTCATCACGGACTTGAAGTTGGGCGACCACCCCGGAATGGGGCACGCCGAGAGCTTGGTGCCGAGCCTCACCTTGATCCAACAGGTACGCTGCACGAGTCCCCACACGGAGGTGCTGGTGATCACCGGCTTTGATGACAGCGACACGCTGCTCCGCGCTATCCGCGCCGGGGCTAGCGGGTGCATCTCCAAGCGCGACGAGATCAATGGTGCGGAGATCCGTGCGGGCATCGCGGAGGTGGCCCGTGGGCGGCGCTTCTCCAGCCCGCTCGTCTACCAGCGTATCCATACCCTGTTGCAAACCAGCACCGGCGGCATGCCATTGCTCGCCAGCCCGCTCACCGCCCGCGAACAGGAGGTACTGGCCCTGATTGCTGCCGGGAAGAGCAACCAAGCGATTGCCGACCAGCTCTGTGTCCAGGTTTCCACCGTTAAGTCGCACGTCTCCAATTTGCTCTCCAAGCTCCAAGTGCCCTCCCGCGAACTGGCGGTGCTCAGCTATCACGCGCAGCAAGCGTTGCCCTAGCACGACAAACGAAGCAGGGCACAGAAAAACACAGAAACGTCTCTTCTGTGCGCTTCTATGTTCTGCTGTGGCGGCAAGCAGCGAAGCAGTCGCGTTTGAGCGCCCCCCGCACATCCGTCTAAGACGGAGACCGCGACGGAGGAAAACGCGGCCGCATGAATCCTCCAGCGCCTCCCCCACCGTGGGGGGCGCTTTTTGTTGTCTCCGTGCATAAATAGGCTACACCCCGATGCGCCCTGCATCGGCCAGCTATGGACCCAACGGAGGCCGTATGGCTCTTGATGCTCGCAACTTGCAACGGTACGGGCGCGGCGATCAGGCCGCGTCCCTCGCCCCTGACGATCCGCTGCGTCCGCCGCTCCAACGGGATCTAGTCCTGCTCGGCGTCGGGAACTCTGGCGAAACGGTGGCGCTACGCGCTCAGGCACTTGCCTACAGCGATGGAAGTTGGCTCCACGTCGCTGGCCTCAACAATGATCGGTTGGCACCCCGCCCGCTCACGGTGCGGCGGGCCGATGGCACCTGCGAGGCGCTGGCGCTGACGGAACGGCTCGTGCTTGATGGCGCGCATCCCCGTGAGCGGGTGCAAGATGAGCCGCTGTTGGCCGCACGCTACGCCACCTTGTTGCGCGGCGTGCCCGTCTTCGAGACCTACCCGCGTGCGGGTGCGGGCGGTCACGGCCTGCCGGTGATTTCAGCCCTCGACATGGATCTGCACCTTGAACAATTGCTCGGCTGGTTGCGCCGCCAGCTTGCGGTCTTCCGCACGCCGCCCGCCACCAACGGCAGTGCCAGTGCTTTGCAACAGGTGGTGCAGCGTGCCCAACGGCGGGCCGACCCGCCCCGTGAGTGCCGGATCATCGTGGACGGCGGGGTGGGTGGGGCGATGGGCAATGCCGCCCACCATCTGCTGCCGCCCCTCATCCGCTATGTACTGGCGGAGCAGGGCATCCACAATTATCAGCTCTGGGGCGTGCTGCTTGGCCCCCGCGCCTTCACTGGCCTGACGCCGTATGTGCGCCAGAACACGCGAGCGCTGCTTGAAGCCTTGGAGCAGATGAGCCGCCACGGGATGCACCGCGCCTATAGCCCCGAACTAGTGGTGCGCTTGCAACAGCCGCCCTATGACCGGGTATTCATCCTGGATGATCCCAGTATCCCGGCCACCGGCACGACCGCGACGGAGGCCGAGTTGGAGTGCTTCTTTGACCGCGCGGCCCTGAGTATCACCACACTGCTACGGGATAGCACCTGGGCCACCATCGCCAGCCACATTGCCAACGACGACGGGGTATCGCGTGAGGACGGCCAGTTGCGCTATCTGCACACCGTTCAGGCCGCCATCGTGGCCGCAGACCGCCAGCGCTTGCGCGACCTCCTGGGGGTCACGCTGGCGGCTGAAGTGACGAACCGTTTTCTGACCCGCTTTGCGGCCTAATACCATTGCAGATTGTAGATTGCAGATTGCCAGGCATGGCACTCCAATGCACTCTGGCACCACCGCTTATGCGGCCTGCTCAACGGGAATTGGTCTAAGTCGCCGCGTTATCGAAAGGTTTCTGTATGCTCAACCTGCTGCTCCCCCGGGGTGACGTGTCCGCCGAACCTACGCCTGACCCGCTGGATGAACTGCTCGACGGCATGGGCCTTGGGCCGGGGTTGCCCGAACGGTTGATCCAGGATCTTGATGGGCGACCCTTTGCGCCCGCCCAGATTGACCAGACCGCTGATCTGGTCGCGCACTTGGCCCTGCTATTGCGACGTGAACCGGTAGGCGGCGCAGAGCCGCAGATCCGCGAGCACGAGGGCCGCATCCGCGAGACGCTGGCCTCCGGCTTGACCGTGGCGATGGCGCGGCGCAGCGATACCCCGCGCAGTTTGCTCACCGGCATGCTTGGGGCGACTCGTACCCGGAAGGCGGGCCTTGACGCTCAATGCAGCGAGCTTGACCAACGCTACGAGACGATGCAGACCCGCCTGCACCATTGGCAGGAGCGGGTCGGGCAGCGCAATGCGAGTTTGGGGCGTACCCTGTGGCGCTGGGTCGTCGGGGGGGCCGATCAGCTTTCACTGCCCGAGGCTGTGGCTTTGTGGAATGACCGCGAGTACGTCGCACTCCAGCGCACGGCGGTGAGTGCAGCCCAAGCATGTTTTGGGGCTGCAATCGAGAGCATCGTGCGCCTCTTGACCCATCTCGATGCACGCATTGACGAGGCGCGTGAACTCGCCCTGACGCTTACGCAGCAGTATGCCCAGGTGGCGCAACCGTCGGCCTTGTATGCGCCCTGGACGTTGCGCCTCAATGAAGCCCTGATTGCCGCAACGCTCGTTGAACGGGCCGACCTTGACCTTGCCCTCGCCACGCTGGTGCGCCAACTGGCTGCCGAGGATGCTGCTTCACTCAAGGTGCGCGTGCAAACCGTCGCCAGCGAGGCCGCCGAGCGGCTGCTCGCGGGCCTCACCATCAGCGACTTGGTCGCGCTTGAGGCCGAGGAAGCTGCTGACCTGGAGGATGACGGCCTGGTGGTTATCGGCCAAGCGCTCCTTGATGCCGTGGCGCACCCGAGTTGGCAGCTCACGCGGCGGGCGCGGCCACGGGTCGAAACCGTGCAGGTCACGCCGGACGGGACACCAATCTATAGCCTGGAAGGACTGGGGAGCGCTGCCTATGGTGGGGGTCTCGACCGGATGGGTTTCGTGCAACTCCAACTCGACGTGGCCCTGAATGAGCTTGCCGTGATGGCTGAGGGTGAGGAGCAGTTTGCCACCACACTGGCCCAGCGCAACCTCTACGTGCTTGACGAATTGGCGGCTACCACCACCTCGTCGTTGCCAGGAGTCCTGCGCCCCGTGCCCCGTCCCGTCGTGTTGACAACCACGTTGACTGAAGCCGAGGTGTAAGACCAACGCGCTTTGAGCAAGCCGCATACGCATGATTGTCAAAGCGCGTTGGTCTGCCATGCTCGGCGATCTGCAATCCAAAATCTGCAATCTGAAATGGTATAAGGAGGAACGCTGATGTCCATGCGCTTGCGCTCGCTGGCAACGCTCGGGGCAACCGCGATGGCGCTCACCGCGACCATCGCGGCCCCCGCGCCCGCAACTCTTGCCCACGCCGTTAGTGCGCCCCCACTGGCGGTACTGGTCGCACCCGCCGTGCCCTTGGCGGTTTCGGCGGCAACCGCCCGTGGCGTTTTCTTGGAGCGGCAGATTGTCACCACCTTGCCCGCTGGCCCACTCACGGTCGCCGCAGCGCCCGATGGGCGCGAGCCGCTCTGTGTTGACGATGAGGCCCGCCTCGTCATTACGGGTACCGATGGGACGGTGGCGGTCTGGGCGCACCGTTTTTTCACGGCCAATCGGCAGCAAATTGCCTGTGTGCCCCCGCCAACGCTGCCTGCCCTGACACAGGCCGGTACCTACACCGTCACGCTGACCCTCACCGACCGCTTTGCGCCGACCTATCGGGCCACGCCGTTCTATCTCGTCGCGGGCGACGTGGCGCTTGCTGCGCCGACCGCACTGGCCGAAGCGACTGCTGCGCCCACGCCAGTGCCGAGTCCTGCGCCCACGCTGGTGCCGAGTCCTGCGCCCACGCCGGTGTCAACCGTTCAGGCGGCACCTGAACCAGCATCGGCCCAACCGTCCATGCCCATCTGGCTGTGGGGCGTCAGCGTGGGCGGCGTGGCGCTGCTCGTGCTGGTACTCCTGCGTCTGCGCCAGCGCCCGCGTCCCGTCACGACCGCGCAGGCAGGCGTGCTCACCTTGGCCGACCGCGCCACCCACGAGACGCGCACCGTCATCTTGGTCGCAGGCCGCCCCCAGGCGCTGCACCGCCGCCCCCTTGGGCTCGTGCCGCCCGACCAAAGCGTGCCCGCCCTGGCACAGGTTCAGTTGACTGCTGGCGGCCTCGTTGTCCGTACCCCCGATGGGGGCGTGCATACCCTCGGGCATGCGACCACGTTCGCCCTCGCCGACGGCACCGTAACGGTACGTTACCGCGCCCACGGGGTCGCTCCACAGGCAGCGCATCCCATCACGAAAGGGCGTTGCTGATGAACCTGCTCACATGGCTCACCCGGATCGTCTCTGGCGAGCCACACCCTACCGCGATACCAACGCAACCGCTGAATCATGAAGGAGACGCCCATGTCCTGGTGTCTGATGAGCGCAGCCCTGTTCACGGCCCTGCTCGCCCTCGCGGCCCTGATCATGCCCATGCGCCGACCTCGCTTCCGCCCGCAGCCGCTCCGTCTGTCGCAGGTGCTGCGGGGCTGTCTCGCCCTGGTTTGTCTGCTCATCGCCCTGACCCTGCTGGGCCTGGGTCTCGCCCTGGCGGGGACGAGCGGAACGCTCCCAGGATGACCCCGCCCGCCACGTCGGAGCAACCGGGCGGGCTGATCACCATCCATGTTGATGGGACACCTGCCCCGGTCGCTGGAGGTTCCGCTGGCCTCGGCGTCGTCGTGCGGCGGGGACGCAGCGGGCC
>CAIRDL010000543.1 GCA_903877345.1 uncultured Oscillochloris sp.
ATAATGCGCCTGCCGATGCGTGGTCGCGCTACGCCCTCCCCGCTGACGCCCCCATCGCCCCCAACGCGGTGCTCCTCAACACCAGCATCTTTTTCGTGGCGAACACTACCGCCCCGACGCCCGGTACCATCGGCGAGTATCACGTCATCTTCACCATTTTCGTCCCCATTAGAGAGAGCGCCCCCACCAACCCCTGAGCGCAGGCCCACTATGATCAGCGCATTGCCACTGCGCCTCCCTATCCCTTGCTCAAGAACAGCTGTTAGGGATGCGGAAATTTTAAAGCATCCCAACACCATGTCATTCTGAGCGCAGCGAAGAATCCCGACCGGGACACTTCGCTGCGCTCAGGGTGACATGATGCCCGCAATGGGATAATTAAAAAGATCCGCTTCCCTTACTTGTTCAAAGTTGGAGTGCGGGATCTCGTGATGGAGATCGGCTGTGCGTTACCGCTTGTCCGTGGTTGTTGGGTGGTTGCGTCAGGTGGTCAGATTGATTGCCGCCCACCAGGGGTTACGCAGGGACTTTGCAATAGCGCTACGCCAGATCGTAGGAGCGGCATACGCAAAGTAATAGTCGTCGGTAGGACTAGGGTGCTATAGGTGCTTGTACGCTCAAAACCTATACTGAGTCCTAGACGGCCCTGTTTCTAAATTTCAAGTCTAGCTTCCCATGAGGTCTACCCATGCGCTTCTTACTTGACCAGAAATCCTTTGAGGAGATGATAACGCGGAAATCACCCTCCCGCGACTGTTACATCCGGGGAGACGAGTACCTTCACCACATGTACCTTGACGGCGTCAGCTACACCGTCGCCCGCGCTGTCTACGCTTGTTACAAGGAGGCGCAGACCCAGAATGACACCGACGCGATGCTGCATCTCGGCATGCATATCCAGGAGCTTGAGCGCCTGATTAACGAGGCCCGCGCCAGGGGTGAAAATCTCGCCACCCTGCGCGTGTTGGGCGACCCGCCGCCGACGGAAGAAGAGTCGCGCCCGCAACTCACCAACAGCTTTCTGCCCAAAGAGCCGAGCACGATTGAGGAGACGGGCCTCAACCGTACGTTTCTGACTGAGCATTTCCTGCGGGTGTTGTACAACAAAGGGCGGGCCACCGGGCGCGATTTGGCGGACGACCTCTGTCTCTTCTACAGCATCGTCGAGCAGGTCATCATTGATCTCCGCAACCTTGAGCATATTGACATTGCCGGGCAGCGCGGCTACGGCGACATCAACTACGAGTACGTCCTGACCGCACGGGGGCAAGAGGCGGCGCTGTCGGCGCTGCGGAAGACCCAGTACTCTGGACCATGCCCGGTGGTGTTTAGCGAATGGGTTGACTCGGTGAAAGCCCAGACGGTCAAAAACGTTAGAGTGACGCGGCGCAACATCCGCGAGGCGTTTAGCGGTTTGGTGATTGACGAGTCGATCCTGAACATGGTCGGCCCGGCGGTCAACTCCGCTTCGTCAATGATGCTGTTCGGCTACCCCGGCAACGGCAAAACGACGATTGCCGAGCGCATCATGCACCTGATGGGCGACGACATCTTCACCCCGCACACGGTTTATGCCGACGGTGCGGTGATCAAGATGTATGACAGCATTGTCCACGAGCAACCCCGCTTCCCTTTGCCGCCAGAAACCGAGTTTGATAAGCGCTGGGTACGCATCGCCCGCCCGGTGGTGATTGTCGGGGGCGAACTGACGCTCCAACAACTCAATCTGGTCTACAACGAAACCTCACGCATCTACGAAGCGCCCTTCCAGATGAAAGCCAACTGCGGCATCTTCCTGATTGACGACTTTGGGCGGCAACAGGTGCGCGTCTTCGATCTGCTGAACCGCTGGATTATCCCGTTGGAGAAGCGCTACGACTACCTGAACACGATCACGGGGCAGAAGATTCAGATCCCCTTTGATCAGTTGATCATGTTCTCGACCAACCTCGACCCGAAGGATCTGGGCGACGACGCGCTGTTGCGGCGCATCAAGTTCAAGTTCGAGATCATTGACCCCACCGAGGATCAGTTCCGCGAGATCTGGAAGATTATGTGCAAGGTGCGGAAGGTGCCGTATGACGACCGGGCGATTGATTATCTGGTCGCCAAGTGGTACAAGCCCGACGAGCGGCCCTTCCGTATGTGCCAACCCCGCGACATTCTCGACCAGCTTATCTCCATTGCCAAGTACAACATGGAGCAACCGGCGCTCGGGGCCGATCTGATTGACGCCGCATGTCTGACCTATTTCCCCAACAAGGAGAAGAAGAACTTCGGCGCGAAGGTGCGCTTGGATATGTAGGGCTGTCCGTGAGGCGTGACCCGTGATGCGTGACCCGTGACCCGTGCTGCGTGATCCGTGATCTGCGGTTTGGTCACGCATCACGCATCACGCATCACGCATCACGCATCACGCATCACCGCAACGGCCCAGACCCGTATAGATTGATTTCTTATCGTATCTAGATCGCCCCGTTCTATACGGGGCGTCTGGCTTTCTGGTGCTGTGTGCGCCGCTTCACAAGAGGTTTTCGACCTTTGGGGCACGTTCGACAAGGCTCCCGCTTTGGGCTATAATCGCGCCCTAGCAGCAACTCTTCTGACGACAAACGCGAGCGCAATCCAGCGGTTGTGCGGGGCAACCAGCGCAGACGCCGCCTTTGGCTGTGCATTTTGCAGGTAAAAAGGACGCAACATGACAGGGGTTCTCACGCTCTATCGAACGTCGGTCGGCAAAAAGGTGATCATGGCGCTCACCGGCTTTATCCTCGTCGGCTTTGTCGCCTTCCACATGTACGGCAACACCAAGCTGTACCAAGGCCCTGAGGTCTTCAATGCTTACGCCGCCGGTCTACGTGATCTCGGCCACCCGGTTTTGGGCTACGAACACCTGCTCTGGATCGCCCGCGTGGTGCTGCTCAGTTCGGTGGTGCTGCACTTCTGGTCAGCAATGGCTCTGACCGGGAAATCGCAGAAGACGACAGCGGCGAACGCGGTGGGTACGCTGAAGCGCTATGGCGTCCAGAAGCGCCAAACCGGCTACGCGGCCTACACGATGCGCTACGGCGGGGTACTGATCTTCCTTTTCGTAATTTACCATTTGCTGCACCTGACTTTTGGGGCGGTGGGTTACAACGCAGAGCAGTACCAACACCCCGCCCTCGACCTCAAAAACAACACCTACATCTACAACGTCTACAACAATGTTGTCTACGGCTTCAAGAACCCCTGGGTCGCGGGCTTCTACCTGGTGACGATGCTCTTCTTGGGGGTACATCTCTTCCACGGGGTGTGGAGCATGTTCCAGACGCTTGGCCTGAACAGCGCGAAGTACACGGGGCTGTTGCGGGGGTTGGCAATCTTGGTCGCCGCCGCCGTCACGATCGGCAACCTCACGTTTCCCCTCGCGGTCTACTTCGGTTTTGTGCAATAGGCCTTGAGCTAGGTTTCAGGGGCTAGGTTTTAGGTTTCAAGCCAAGCAGATAGCGGCCAGGAACTTATGGCTACCCCCAACGCCGTCAGCCACCGGCTGCCCGATGCGTTCAAGCTGACCCCTGAAACCCGACCCCTGACCCCTGACCTCTGGCCCCTGAACCCTTGGCTGAGGAGATCTTTATGAGTGAACCTAAGAACTTAGACGCGAAGGCACCGGGCGGCCCGATTGCCCATCGCTGGGATAAGCATCGCTTCGATATGAAGCTGGTCAACCCGGCGAACCGGCGCCGCTACACCGTGATCGTGGTCGGTTCGGGTCTGGCGGGCGGGGCGGCTGCCGCTACCCTCGGCGAGCAGGGCTACAACGTCCAGTGTTTTTGCTACCAAGACAGCCCGCGCCGCGCTCACTCGATTGCTGCTCAGGGCGGCATTAACGCGGCGAAGAACTACCGCAACGATGGCGATAGCATCCACCGGCTGTTCTACGATACGGTGAAGGGCGGCGATTTCCGCGCCCGCGAGAGTAATGTCTATCGCCTCGCCCAAGTCTCGACCAATATTATTGACCAATGTGTGGCCCAAGGCGTGCCCTTCGCCCGCGAGTATAGCGGCTACCTCGATAATCGCTCCTTCGGCGGCGCGCAGGTCTCCCGCACTTTCTACGCACGCGGCCAGACGGGGCAACAGTTGCTGCTCGGTGCTTACCAGGCGCTGGCCCGCCAGATTGCGGCCGGTACAGTGGCGATGCACGCCCGCTCCGAGATGCTCGATGTGGTGGTGGTGGATGGCCGCGCTCGGGGCATCATCACCCGCGATATGGTCACGGGGAAGATTGAGCGCCACGTCGCCGATGCGGTGGTGCTGGCAACCGGCGGCTACGGGAATCTCTTTTACCTCAGCACGAACGCCAAGGGCTGCAACACGACGGCGATCTGGCGCGCTCACCGCAAAGGGGCGTTTTTCGCCAACCCTTGCTACACGCAGATCCACCCGACCTGCATCCCCGTGACGGGCGAGCATCAGAGTAAGCTGACTCTGATGAGCGAGTCGCTACGGAATGATGGGCGCATCTGGGTGCCGAAGAAGAAGGGCGACACGCGTTCCCCCCAACAGATCCCCGAGGCCGAGCGCGATTATTACCTGGAAGTGCGCTACCCCAGCTTCGGCAATTTGGTGCCCCGTGATGTTGCCTCGCGTAACGCCAAGCAGGTTTGCGACCAAGGGCGCGGCGTTGGCCCCGGCGGTCTGGGCGTTTACCTCGACTTTGCCGACAGCATTAAGCGCTTGGGCAAGGCGAAGATCGCCGAACGCTACGGCAATCTCTTCGATATGTATGCCCAAATCACCGGCGAAAATCCCTACGAACTGCCGATGCGAATTTACCCGGCCATTCACTACACGATGGGCGGGCTTTGGGTTGACTACAACCTGATGAGCACAATTCCCGGCCTGTTTGTGGCGGGCGAGGCGAACTTTTCTGACCACGGCGCGAACCGCCTGGGAGCCTCGGCGCTGATGCAGGGGCTTGGCGATGGCTATTTCGTGCTGCCCGCCACGGTGCCGAACTACCTGGCCGGCATCAAGCCTGGTGATCTGACGATTGAACACGCCGCCTTTGGGCAGGCCGAAACCGAGGTGGTGGGCCGCGTGAAGCGGTTGCTCGGCAACATCGGCGGTACGCGCACCGTGGACTCGTTCCACCGTGAATTGGGCAAACTGTTGTGGGACGAGTGCGGCATGGGGCGCAACGACGCCGGGCTGCGCCGCGCTATCGCCCGCATTCCCACCTTGCGCGAAGAGTTCTGGAAGGGCGTGCGCGTCCCCGGTGAGGGTAGCGACTTTAATCAGGAGCTGGAGAAGGCCGGGCGGGTGGCGGATTTCCTTGAGTTGGGCGAACTGTTGTGCCGCGATGCGCTGCACCGCGCCGAGTCGTGCGGCGGTCACTTCCGCGAGGAAAGCCAGACTGAGGATGGCGAGGCCCAGCGCGATGATGAGCAGTTCAGCTATGTGGCCGCTTGGCAATACACTGGTGATCTCGCCAAGCCTGCCCTCAACAAAGAGCCGCTGACCTTCGAGTACGTCAAGCCGTCCCAGCGCAGCTATAAGTGATGGGACATGGGGGATGGGGGATGGGGGATGGGTGTAAATCCGAAATCCAGATATTGATGGAGCGTAAATGACATGAAACTTACCCTCAAGGTCTGGCGCCAGAAGAACAGCAAAGCGGTCGGCGAGTTCAAAACCTATCAGGCTGACCACGTTAGCCCGGATATGTCGTTTCTCGAAATGCTCGACATCGTAAATCAAGACCTGATTATGAAGGGCCAAGAGCCGATTGCCTTCGACCACGACTGCCGCGAAGGGATTTGCGGTATGTGTTCGTTGATGATCAATGGTGTGGGCCACGGGCCAAAAACCGCCATCACCACCTGTCAACTGCATATGCGGAGTTTCAGCGATGGGGAAACGGTGACAATTGAGCCGTGGCGGGCGCTGCCTTTTCCGATCATCAAAGATCTGGTGACGGATCGGAGCAGTTTTGACCGGATTATTCAGGCGGGCGGCTTTATCAGTGCCTCGACCGGCGCAGCCCCCGACGGTAACAGCATTCCCATCGCCAAGCCCGACGCCGAGCAGTCAATGGACGCGGCGGCGTGTATTGGCTGTGGCGCTTGTGTGGCCGCTTGCCCCAACGGCTCCGCGATGCTCTTCACGGCGGCCAAGCTTGCCCACCTGAGCTTTTTACCCCAAGGCAAGATCGAGCGGCATCAGCGCGTGCTGAATATGATCACCGTCCATGATGCCGAGGGCTTCGGCAACTGCACCAACATGGGCGAGTGTTCGGCGGTTTGCCCCAAAGGGATCAGTCTCGACACGATTGCGCGCCTCAACCGCGACCTTGTTATGGCTGCGCTCAAGGGTCTTGAGCCGACGGTGGGCATCCCGGTGGAAGGCTAAGTAGGTGTCAAATTGTCATGCTGAGCGTCAGCGAAGCATCTCTCCTCTCCTGATGCCGAGATTCTTCGCTTCGCTCAGAATGACATGTGCTAAGAACTTTCTGCCACTTACTTAGAGCTTTGTGCAACCTGGGAGCGAGGGCGTCTCGCCCTCGTGAACGTGGGGAGGGCGGGACGCCCTCCCTCCCAGATTCTTTTACGTCGGCAGCACTTTCCCTGGATTGAGCAGCCCCGCCGGGTCGAACTGCGCCTTGATGCGCTGGTGCGCCGCAAGCGTCGGCTCGCCGAGGGCTTGGCGCAAAAAGGGCCGCTTGAGCGTCCCAATGCCATGTTCGCCTGAAAGAGTGCCGTCAACCGCCAGCGCCGCCGTGAAGATCGCCTCGGCGCAGGGCCACAGGCGGGCGACCTCGCTGGCGTCACGGGCGTCGAAGAGAATATTGGGGTGCAGATTACCGTCGCCCGCATGCCCAAAGACCGCAATGGGCAGCCCGTGTTCGAGCGCGACCGCCTTGATCTGGCGCACACACGCGGCGATTTGGGGCAACGGCACACAAATATCCTCGCCGAGCCGATTGGGCCGCACGCGGGCCAGCGCCAACGAAACCGCCCGCCGCGCTTGCCAGAGCTTGGCTTCGTCACTGGCGTTCTGAGCGCTTTCCACTCGCGTGGCCCCGCCGGCCAGGGCTAATTCAGCCAAAGCAGTCGTCTCAGCCGCAACCGCCTCCGGCTCGCCATCGGCCAACATGAGCAGCAACGCTCCGGCATCACGAGGCAAGCCCAGTTTCAGGTACGCCTCGACCGCCGTAATGCACAAATCGTCCATCAGTTCAAGCCCCGCCGGTACCAACCCCGCCGCCATGATGCGCTCAACCGTCGCGCAAGCCGCTTCAAGACTGGCAAAAAGCGCCAGGGTGGTGCGCTTGGCGGGCGGCAGCGGAATGAGGCGCAAGGTCGCTGCGGTGATGAGACCAAGCGTGCCCTCCGAGCCGACAAGGAGTTGGGCGAGGCCGTTGTCAGCACCTTGACCGACCAACCCGTCGCCCCACTGAACGACGCTGCCGTCAGCGAGCACGGCGGTCAGGGCGAGCAGGTAGTCGGAGGTTACGCCGTACTTCACGCAGCGCGGCCCGCCGGCGTTGCAGGCGAGATTACCGCCAATGGTCGAAGCCGCCTGGCTCGACGGGTCGGGCGGATAGCAGAGGCCAACCGCCTCGGCAGCCCGTTGTACCTCGGCGGTGATGGCCCCCGCGCCAACGTGGGCGACCATCTGCGTGCGGTCTATGGTGATGGTTTCAAGCCGATTGAGGCCGATCAGGAGCGCCCCGGCACTTGGCGTCGCGCCGCCTGCCAAGCCACTGCCCGCCCCACGGGTCACCACAGGCACACCGTAGGTTGCCGCCACCCGCACGAGGGCCGCGACTTCCTCAGTTGTGGCGGGCAGCGCCACGGCGAGGGCGCGCCCCAACGGTTTGGCGATAGAGGCGTCGGTTTCGTAGCAACTGAGTTCTTCCGGGCGCGTCAGCAGGAAGCCGGTGCCGACCACGGCGCGCAGGGCGGCAAGGACGATGGCGGAGTCCACGGCGCGGTGCGGCGGTGGCAGCGCCACAGTGACCAGCGGCGGAAGTTCAGCCAGGCCAAACTCGGTTGAGCAGGCACCACCCGTCTCCGTCGCCAGGGCGCGAAGCACCAAGAGGAGCTGTGCGGCCTCGGCGGTGTGTCCCGCTGCCCCCGCCGTGAGGTGCAACGACCCTACGCCCGCGTCGCCCCAAAGCGTCAGCGGCAGCCCGTAGCGTTGCGCCAACGTTCGCGCCCGCACGACAAAGCCGGGGAGTTGCGTGCGGGGCAGGGTCAGATCAAGCGCGGGGACGCCAGGGGTGCTGTGGGCCGCAGCCAATTCCTCCCACCGTCGCCACGGCTCGGCACAGTCTGGCAGCACATGCGCCTCCGCTGTTGCGACCGCTGCGGCGAGGGCGGCACCCTGGCGGGCAACCACAGCGGGGGCAGCCTCCAGTTCGACGAGAAGCAGCCCAGCCCCATCTTCTTCAGCCACCGCCAAGGCACTGAGGGCCAAGCCGCTTGCGTAGAGATGAGCAGCGAGGCGGCACGCCGCTGCAAGATCAGCGCAACGCACGAGGGTAGCCACGCGGGCGGCGGGCAACGGACGCAGGCTAAAGGTCAACAGCTGCGGCGTCCCCAGGTCAAGCGCCCCACCCGCAATGGCCCGGTTCAGCCCGTAGCCGGTCGCACGTTTAATCGTCGGCCCGCCAATCGGGAGCGGAGTGGCCGTATGATCCGTGAGAACGGCGGCACGCACGTAGCGGCCAAGTGGCCCGTAGCGCAACTGACGCCGCCCGCCTGCATTGCGCGCCACTAACGCCGCGAGGGTTTGCCCCGCGACGAGTGGAAAACAGGGCAGGCAGAGCCCGTGCTGCACCAAGACGTGGTTTAGATGTTCAAGCGCCGTCGTCGCCGGGGCTGTTGCGGCCAAGGCACCCGGTTGCGCCGTGATGGTGTTGGTAAGGTCAAGGTGCATAGGCTTAAGATCAGGGATCAGGGATCAGGGTTCGACTGTCAAGCTGAAATGGCCGCTTCTGAAAACATGCCTTAGACAATGGTTCGTGGATGCTTTACAGTTTCAGCTCGTGCAAGGCGTTCCGATGCACCCGACCTGAAACCTGAAACCTAACCCCTGAACCCTTCCCTCAGCGCATAAGCATCGGCAAGACCAACGTACTCTGTGGGTTTAGGCGCCCCTTGCTTGTGTAGTAACTGCTGTTGCCCGCGCTGTCAGTGACCCGCACAACGAAGCGGGCATGCCGTGGGCGCACTGGCAACGTGACGGTGTACTTGCCGGTCGGCCCCTTGGTGAAGCTCACCGGCAGCCACGTCTCCCCACTGGCAGCATAGACCGCGCTCACGTCTAAGTCGCCACTCGCGCCCGTCCCATCTGACGCCTCAACCTCGATCAGCGCTTCGTCAGTGGCGGCTAGCTTAGGCCCCGCCAGCGTAGACCGCACCGTCACCGACTGGATAATTGGCGCGGTCGTATCTGCGTTGAGTGCAATGGACTGCGGTGTGTTCACCGTCGGGTCTTCATAGGTCACTTGGAAGACCAGCTGCGTGTAGGCGCGAAGTTGCCCGGCCATGCCGTCGGTATTCGCCTGGAACTGGGCACCAAACGCAGTCAACTGATCGCGTTGCTGCTCATTTTCCCCCACACTGCTGAAACTGAAGAACTGGCTGGGATACCAAACCCCGGCCCCCACCGCGAAGTTTGGCTCAGCAGTGGTAGAAAGAACCGGCGTACTCGTATCGGTAATGATCTGCGTAATCTGGGGGTCAAAGGC
>CAIRDL010000544.1 GCA_903877345.1 uncultured Oscillochloris sp.
AGCTGAGTTGGGGGGAATGGTCTTTCAGCCGTAAGGCCCAGGCAAACCGCCAAGCCTGTTGCCCGTAGGGGGCACTCCATTGATGCGGTAGGCGTACACCCGACCGCTAGGTTGCGCCGCACGCTCCATAGATACTACAACGTTTCGGCCATTTGCGCCATATGGGGTGACGGCCCGACCAATTGAGCGTATAATCTGAGCATACGCAGCGTTGGCGTTCGCCAACGCTGTGCTGATCCGCTTGACGCAGCAACGTAGTTCGTCAACGAAGTTGGCTTCGACAAGCTCAGCCAACGGACGCTGGCTTGGACAGGCTCAGCCAACGGATGCTGGCTTCGACAAGCTCAGCCAACGGATGCTGGCTTTGACAGGCTCAGCCAACGGACGCGGACTTCGACAAGCTCAGCCAACGGATGCGGGCTTCGATAAGCTCAGCCAACGGATGCGGGCTGAGCGTGTCGAAGCCAGCATGCATATGTATCTACGAGGAGGCTTTTTTAGTGCAAGCACCTACGACCCGGCGCGGGGCTGCCCCCGGCGGTACGCCCGCTAATCCCGGTGCCCTTGGGCGGGCCATTCGCTATCTGGGCGGACAGAAGCGCAGTGCCACCATTACCTATGTCGCCTTGGTGGTCGCTACCTTGGCCCAACTCGCGGTGCCGGTCTTGGTTCAGGGCATGATTGACGCCGTGACCAAGGTCGGCACCACCAACAATGACCGCGCCCTCGCCGAAAGCCTGATTCTCAACGCCGCCGCGCTGATTGTGCTTTTCGCGGCGCTGCGCGGGGTCTTTTCTTTCCTCCAGGCGTTTTTCTCCGAGACCACGTCGCAAGGTCTGGCCTTCGATCTGCGCAATGCCCTTTTTGCCAAGATCCAGCGCCTTTCCTTCAGCTATTACGACCAGAACCAGACCGGCCAGTTGATGATCCGGGCGACTGATGATGTCGAACGGTTGCGCGGCTTTATCGCCCAAGGCTTGCTGATGACCGCGCAGTCGCTCCTGCTCTTGATTGGCGCGTTGGTCGTCTTGGCCCTCACCAACTTCCAACTGACCCTGGTGGTGCTGCCGTTGTTGCCCGTCGCTTTGGTGGTCTTTATGTTCTTCGGGCGCATCAGCCAGCCCCTGTTCCGCGTCGTCCAACAGCGCCTGTCAACCCTGAATACCATTCTCCAGGAAAATATGGCCGGCCTCAAGGTGGTCAAGGCGTTCGCCCGCGAGAGCTACGAGGAGCAACGCTTCGACGACGCCGCTACCGCCTTGATGGAGCAGCAACTCCGGGTGAACCGCATCTTCGCTTTTCTCTTCCCGATTGTCTTTTTGGTGGCCCAGATTGGGCAAGCCTCCATTCTCTATTTCGGCGGGCGGCAGATTCTTGACGGTACGCTCAATCTGGGCGCGTACCAACAGTTTAGCCTGTATCTGGCCTATGTTTTCTTCCCACTCGGTCAGTTGGGTTTTGTGATTAGTATGATGGCGCAGGCCAGCGCTTCGGCGAGCCGTATTTTTGAAGTGCTTGACGCCAAGAGCGAGATTACCGACCAGCCGGGGGCGCGTCCGTTGCCGCCAATTACGGGCCAAGTGGAGTTCCGCGAGGTCACGTTTCGCTACTTCGGCGGCGACCCGGTGCTGCAAGGCGTAAACTTCGTCGCCAAACCGGGGCAGACGGTGGCGCTGCTTGGCGCGACGGGTAGCGGCAAGACCAGCATCATCAATTTGCTGCCCCGCTTTTACGACGTAAGCGCGGGGGCCGTGCTGATTGATGGTCAGGATGTGCGGGAAATAACCATTGACAGCCTGCGTTCGCAAATCGGTTTGGTGCTGCAAGAAACCAACCTCTTCAGCGGAACGATCCGGGACAATATCGCCTTTGGTCGCCCCGAAGCAACCGACGCCGAAGTGATCGCCGCCGCCCAAGCTGCCGCCGCCCACGATTTCATCGAGGGTTTCCCCGAAGGCTACGAAACCCGCGTGGGCGAGCGCGGCGTCACGCTTTCCGGCGGGCAGAAACAGCGCGTCGCCATCGCCCGTGCCTTGCTGCTCGACCCGCGCCTGCTCATTCTCGACGACTCGACCAGCAGCGTAGATCTTCAAACTGAGGTAAAAATCCAACAAGCGCTTGACAAGTTGTTGCAGGGCCGCACCAGCTTTGTGATTGCCCAGCGCATCAGCACGGTGGTGCGCGCCGATGTGATTCTCGTGCTTGACCAAGGTCGCGTGGCTGCCTCTGGCACACACGCCGAGTTGCTTGAAAATAGCCCAATTTACTGTGAGATTTACTCGTCGCAGCTTATCGGCGACCCAACGCTCACCGTTGCACGAGAGGAGGCCGCATCATGATGATGGGCGGTGGCGGTCACGGCGGCCCCGGTCGCATGCTCAACCAAGAGACACAGAAGCCGCAAAACGCCTTCGCCACGCTGGCGCGCTTCTGGCACTATTTTCGCCCCTGGTGGCACATCCTCGCTTTAACAGCGCTGCTAATCACCACCGCGACGACCATGCAAGTCGCCACGGCGCCTTTCATTGGGCAGGCCGTGGATTGCTTTCTGTTGCCCCGCGCCGCCGCCTGTTGGTACGCCCCGGCGGCGGCGGTTGCTGAACAAAGTGTGCGGATCGAGGGCTTGAGCCGCTTGGTGCTGGTGCTGGTTGGCCTCTTCGCAGGCGGCTCGATTCTCCAGGGGTTGGCCTTCTTCTCGATGAACTGGGCGGGCCAACACGCCTTGCGCCGCATCCGCGAGGACACCTTCGCGCAGATTCACCGCTTATCAATGGGCTACTTCGCCCAAAACGAGGCGGGGAACATTATGAGCCGGATCACCAGCGACACCGACACGATTCAGCAGGCGCTTGGCTTTGCCCTGTTGAGTGTCGTGAGTGGCGTGTTGCAACTGGTGATCACCGGCGGGCTGATGCTGACGACGAATTGGGCCTACGCGCTGATCAGCCTGAGCGTCGTGCCTTTCATGGCCTTTGCGACCGTCTATTTCTCCAATCAGGCCCGTCGCGCCTTCCGCAAGAGTCGCCAGGAGATGGGCAGCGTCAACGCCGGGCTGCAAGAGAGCATCGCCGGGGTGCGCGAAGTCCAAGCCTTTAACCGTGAAGATGAGAGCATCGAGCAGTTTCGGCGCACCAACGCGGCTAACCGTGACGCGAATGTGCGCGCCGCCAGTTTCACCAGTGCGCTCAATCCGGTGTTGGAGGCGTTGGGCTACGTCGCCATCGCCATCGTCGTCGTGATGGGCTCCCTAAGCGCCCTGCGCGGCGAACCGCTGCTCGGCACCGCCGTTATCTCGCTGGGCACAGTGTTTGCCTTTATTTCGTACGTGCAGCGCTTCAACCAGCCCATTCAGCAGATTGCCGTGCTGTGGACGAACCTCCAGAGCGCGGTAGCGGGCGGTGAGCGCATCTTTGGCTTGCTCGATCTGGTGCCGGACATTCTTGATGCGGGAGAGGCCCAAACGCTGCCGCCCATCAAAGGTGAAGTGGTTTTTGAAACGGTGAGCGCCGAGTATAAGGCGGGCGAGCCGGTGCTGCGGGGCGTCAGCTTCACCGCCAAGCCGGGCCAGACCGTCGCGATTGTCGGCCCGACGGGGGCGGGCAAGACGACCATCATCAACCTGATCCCGCGCTTCTACGAGGTGACGGGCGGCAGTGTTCGCATTGACGGCCACGATGTCCGCACGGTGACGCAGGCCAGTCTGCGGAGCCAAATCGGCATCGTGCTG
>CAIRDL010000545.1 GCA_903877345.1 uncultured Oscillochloris sp.
CCGGAGGCGTTCCGTCAAGCGGTTTCAACTAGCACAACAGCCTACTCCCCAAGAAGAACCCGTCTTCATATCGGAAATATTATCGATAAGTCAATGGGTGGCACTGATGATCTGTCAATTTTACGTGCTATAGCAATCCTCTAGGAATCGTAAAGAGGAGTCAAGGCTTTAGCCGGCTGAAGCCTTGACTCCTCTTCACGACCTGCATAGGATTGCTATAGTGATCCCGATATTATAGGCGAAACGTCCATTCCTTCGCATCACAGTAGTAACGCAGGTCGCAGGTTGAACACGCCTTGGCAGGGCGCTCGGCGATGGCGAAGTCTTTGGCCTCGATACGCCGCACCACGCGGTCGAAGACGGCAATCGTCTGTTCCACCGAGCGGCTGTTCTTGTCGAAGCTGATGTAGGGGTTGCCGCCATCCTCGCTGGTGTAGTAGAGGTGGGTGCGGCTCACCACCAGGCCAGTGCGCTCCTCGATGATATGCGCGTAGACCTCCAGTTGGCGGCGATACTGGTTCAGCTTGGCACGATCCTTCGGGTCGTTCACATCCAGTTTGCGCTCGGACTTGAAATCTACCACCTCAACCGTAGCGCCTTCGCCCTGAATGAGATCGATCTTCCCGGCCAGAATGTAGGCATCCTTGACCAGCGAGACCGCAACCTCGGCCTCGCGGATATGCGCCCAATTCCCGGCGGTGCGCTGCGCGTAGCGCAACACATGCTCCAGGGCCAACTGCTTAATCGGCGGCGAGAGGTAAACCCGCTCGCGCCGGGTCAAGTAGGCGTAATTCGTGTCGAACCAGGCCGCAATCTGATCGGCGGTGACGCGGCCTACCTCGCCGCGCAGCACCGTTTTGTGAATGTCCTCAATCGTCTGATGCACCAGCGTGCCGAAGAGGATTGGGTTCTTGCGTAACGGGGCAAAAGCCAATTCGCGGAAAAAGCGGTACTGCTCGGCGCAATTCTCGAACACCGTCAGATGCGAGGTGAACGAGTACTCGCGCTTCAGCCGCACATCCTTGATGCTAACCAGCGGCACGGCGGCCAGATCAACCGCCCCGACGCGCCAGGAGGGCAGTGGGGCGTAGTAGTCAGCAAAATAGTTCGAGGGCGTGCGACCCTGGCCAGTCACCTCCAAAGCCGTCAGCGCCAGTATGTTCTGCGCCCGCGAGAAGGCCGTGTAGAAGAGGCGGCGGAAATCGTAGAACTTGGTCTGCTCCAGTGGCTCGTAGGGCGGGCGGGCCAGATAGCCCTGGAGCGCCAGATCAACTGCCGTGAACTGCTTGCGCGGCACCGCGTTCAGCGAGCCGACCACCACCACCGGGAACTCCAAGCCCTTGGCCTGATGAATCGTCAGGAAGGAGACCAAGCCGCTCGGCGCATACTCCGCCTCATCCTCATACTCGTTGATCCCGCCGTCATGGAGGAAGCGCAGGAACTGATTAAACAGGTCGCGCAGATTCTTCTCCAGGAACTCCGGCGACAGCACACTGATATGGTGCAGATACTCAAACTTGTTCAGCAGTTGCGAGAACAGGCCCAGGTTACGCATCGGACGGCTATCGAGCATCCCGCTCTGGAGCAGGGTTGCGTCAAGATAGCGGCTGAAGAGCGGGAAGCGCAGCAGTTCGTAGAAAAGCCCAGCGAAAGCATAGTCGGCGTTCTGGCTCAAGGCCGCATGCGTGCGCGCCTTGCGTTGCGCCCACTTTAGCAGGTCGGCGTTTTCGGGCTTGCGAAACTGATCCACGAAAGGCCGGAAACACTGTTCGTCGTAATAGTCCCAGATCGCCAGATGGGCGTCGTCCTTCCACTTACGCACCTGGGAGAACTGCGGAAAGAGGAAGATCAGCGCGCCGATGCTCAGCCGGATCTCCTCACGCGCAAAGAACTGGTTGGCGCGTGGCGAGTAGACCGGGATGCCCTGACTCTCCAGGAAGTTGGCCAGCCCGCGTACCTGCTCATTCTTCACCGAGCGGAAGAGAAACGCCACCTGGTTCCAATCGGTTAGCGTACCAGCATCACGCAAGCCGTGGAGGAAGGCCAACACCTCTTGCTGCCATGCCTCCTGGGTTTTCGCCGCCACCTTCAGGACGACCGGGTGCGCCGGGAAGACCGCATCACGCGGGACGATCTGCTTCGGGTAGCGGAAGGTCTTGCCGTCAGCCTGCCAATCCTGGCCCACGATCCAGCGGTTGGCGAAATTGATCACATCCCGGTGCGAGCGATAGTTCGTTTCTAGGGCGATCTGCGTACAGACGCCAGGCGCGAACTTCTGCGTAAACTGGAGAATATTGCGGATCGTCGCCCCACGGAAGCGATAGAGACCCTGGTCATCATCGCCCACCACGCAGAGGTTCGCCACAAACCCGTGGACGAGTTCGACCGCCGCATGTTCTTGCTCTTCCTGCGTGACATCCACCTCGTTGATCGTCCCTCCAAATGGCCCTTCCTGTGCCAGAGTTGGTTGGCAACCTGGTTTGGGACGCTTCAGGAGCTGATCAGTCGGTGGGAGGATTACCACGCGGTCG
>CAIRDL010000546.1 GCA_903877345.1 uncultured Oscillochloris sp.
ACATCGTGCGCCACCTGCTTACCTGTAGCACGCTCGATAGCCTGCTCTTCTTCACCGACCGGGGCAAAGTGTACCAGTTGAAAGCCCACGAGGTACCCGACAGTTCACGCACCGCCAAGGGTTTGCCCCTCGTCAACCTCATCAGCCTTGAGGCCGGCGAACAGGTCACGAGTATGTTGGCCGTCCCCGATTTCAATGGTGAATTTCTCGTTATGGCGACCCACCGGGGCAAGATTAAGCGCACGCCGTTGCGCGAGTACAGTCAAGTGCGCTCGAACGGTCTCATCGCCATTGGCCTTGAAGAAGGCGATGTCCTCGGTTGGGTGCAGATCAGCCAGGGGAAAGAGGACATCCTGATGACCACAACCCGTGGTCAGACCGCCCGCTTCAAACAGAGCGAGGTGCGCTCAATGGGTCGCCCGGCCACCGGCGTCAACGGCATCAACCTTGACCCCGACGACCGCGTGATTAGTATGCAACTCGTTCAAGCTGACTATGACCTGCTCGTTGTCACGGCCCGAGGCATTGGCAAGCGCACCAACCTAGCGGAATACCCCGTCAAAGGCCGGGCCACTGGCGGCGTGATCACGATGAAGGTACGCAAGGGCGACGAGATCGCCGGGGCCACCATCGTCACCGAGCGCTCGCTACTCACCTTCATCACCGCCGCCGGCATCGTTATGCGTACCACTGCCGACGATGTTGCGCAACTCGGGCGCATCACCCAAGGCGTGATTGTACTCCACCTTGACTCCGGCGACCGCCTCGCCGCGCTTTCCGTCGAGGAGCCGGAAGACCTCGAACTGCCCCCACCTACCCTCATCAACCCCAACGGGATGTAAGGGAGGCGGGGAATCACAAGGCGCGTAGAGCCGCGCAATCTAGGGAAGCAGATCTTTTTAACTGTTCCGTTGTGACCCGTGACGTGTGATCCGTGATCAGCTAGGGCGCGGCCCAATCACGGATCATACATCACAGGTCAAGTAGTGACCGGGACGTTTTAACTTTTCCGCTTCCCCTCCTGCGTCTCTACGCCCCGTCGCTGTAAAGCTCCTGCACCGGCTTGAAGTTCAGCTTGGCATAGCGACCCAGGCCCGCCACCCCCTCGCGGGCAATGATTTGCCGAGCCGCCCGCGTCAGCCAGCGCACCGCCGAAGCGCCCTTGGGGAGCGGCCCATCCAGCCCTGCCACCGTGCCCAAACGGACTAGCTCAGCCTGGAAGCGCGCCGTCGCCAACACCGAGGCCGCCGCCACCGCCAGACACGCCGCCTCGGCGTGGTGCAGTTGGCGCGGGCGCGGCAAATTCGCTTGGGCAAAGGCCGTGTCGAGCCGCTCGGTGCGTTGGGCGAACTGGTCACACACAATTTGGCGCACGCCAGTGCGGGCCAGCACTGGTGCCGCCGTCTCCGCATACAACTCAGCCAACAGCAGATTGATATTGTTCAGCCCGGCGTAGCGGCGGTTATAGTCGGCGGGAGCCAGCACCAACACCTCACGCGCCGTAGCGGGAACGATCTGTTCAATGGCGGTCGCCACTTCGGCGAGTGCTGCGGCTTCGATCTGCTTGCTATCACGCACCCCGGCCCGCCGCAACGCCGCCGCCTGGGTCGGCTCGACCACCACTGCCGCCACTACCAATGGCCCAAACCAATCGCCCTTGCCTGACTCGTCCATACCCATCTCAGGGGCCACCGCATCTGACGGGGCGGTAGGCTTCGGCGCTGGGTTAGCCTCAGTGTGCGTACCCTCCAATTGGGATGTCAGTGTGCTAAGGGCTTGCCGCAACGGCGAAGCGGAACCACCGACCACTATACGGCCATGTTTTGGGTAAAAATTGAGAACCGCTTCAGTCGCACCAGCGCGCACCACCAGTTGGGTGCCATAAGGGATCGACTTGCCGCCTTCCCACTGCCAACCCCGCGCAGTTAGCGCCCGCTTGAGCGCAACTAGACGTGCATCGTCCATTCCCAAGGATGACCTCCGTGCTATTGTCCGCAGTAACTCCAGAGCGGTACAATGAAGTCCGAACCTATGTACCTCAACAAGACAGTAAACCCATGCGTATCTCACCCAACTTCACGCGCCTCCGCATGATCGCCCTCAGTTGCTGGATTCTCGGCACCTGGTGGATGTTTCAGTCCGGTCACCTCAGAGCGCTGAGTCTCCCGCCGTTGCTTGTCGTAGGCGAAGTTATCCTCGCCACCATCATCTTCACGGTGGGCGTCGTCTTCTGGTTACTCGGCAACGACCGGCGTGCCGGGGTCACCTTTGACCGTAAAGGGCTATCGCTCAACCTCGGATCTTCAGCCTCGTTTGTTGCCTGGGACAACATCGCCAAGCTCGGGCTTTGTCGGCGGCGGATGAGCCTGTTTGCCCTGGGCAGCCACAGCCAACTCGGCATTACCCTGCGTGACCCGGCGGTGTACCTCCAGAGCTACGAAACCCGCCTCCCGTCCGGGCGGGGCCTCCTCGTTCAGGCGGTGCGGGCGCTCAAACGCCTGATGCGGCGCGAACAGGTGGTTCACGAGCCAACGCTCGCGGCAATCGAGGGCCAACGGCACCGCACCGGCTACGACATCGTCATTCCCGAGGCCCAACTCGGCGGTAGCGCCCGGGCCTTTGTTGCGCTGATCGAAGCCTACCGGGCGGGGCGGGGCTAAGCGGGGCCGCGCAGAAAACCGAACAAACGCGAAAAGACCCCGGACAGTTCTGTCCGGGGTCTTCCTTTGGTGTGCGTGCGTGGACCTAC
>CAIRDL010000547.1 GCA_903877345.1 uncultured Oscillochloris sp.
ACGGTGCTCGCCCAGATGCACCCGGCGGGCTATTGGGTCGCCCCCGGCCCAGGGTACGACCCCAAGTACCGCGCCACCGTCTGGTCGCTCATCCTCCTGGCGCACCTTGGGGCTTCGGTCACGGGAGATGCGCGAGTCGCACAGGCGTCTGCGTACATCCTCGAACATGCGCTCACCCCAAACGGGCAATTCACTGCGTCGGGAGCGCCGTCAGGCACCGCTGATTGCCTCCAGGGCAACCTCTGTTGGGCGCTGCTCACCCTTGGCTGCGACCCCGCTGAGGTCGCTCCCGCTCTCACCTGGATGGCGCGGAGCGTGACGGGCGAAGGCGTGGCGGCACGGACGGAACGCCACGCGCCGCTGCGCTACTACGCCGGGAAGTGCGGCCCCGGCTTTGCCTGCGGCGCGAACAACCAATTGCCGTGCGCCTGGGGCGCGGTCAAGGTGATGTTGGCCTTTGGCGCGTGGCCGGTCGAACGACGCACGCCGTTGATCACCCGCGCCATTGCTCAGGGCGTGGACTTCCTGTTCAGTACGAACCCCGCCACCGCCGCGTACCCAAGCGGCTTCAGCGCCAAGCCCAGTCGGAGCTGGTGGCAGTTTGGCTTCCCGGTTTTCTACGTGACCGATGTGCTCCAACTCGCAGAGGCGCTGATCGTGCTGGGGTATGGCACCGACCCTCGGCTCGCGGCGACGCTCGCGTTCATTGCGAGCAAAGGCGATTCCCACGGGCGCTGGGCGCTGGAGTACACCTACGGCGGCAAGACGTGGGCCGACTTCGGCCCAAAGGGTGCGCCGAACCCGTGGGTGACGCTGCGGGCGCTACGGGTGCTGATGGCCTTGACCGAGGCGTCACGCCGCCACTGACCAGCGCCTAGTTGCGTTAGCCTTGCTTGTTGCGTGCATCGTTGGTAAGGTGCTCTGGGACGCCCGCATCCGTGCATCCGGCACCGACAAGAGGCCAGCATAACGGCAGCACGCTTGCCCAAAGCGGCCATGCGTTATCGCCAGGTGGCCCACGGCGTACTTCCGCAGCGGCATGATCAATCGGAATGGCGATCACACTGATGGCGTGCCGTTCCTGCTACGTGGGCAGGCGTGCTGCTTGCCAGCGTCCAGAGATGCGGAGTTTGCCGGTCAGTGCTTTGCGGGAGTGCCTGTAATCGTTTGGTATCATCGTGCGTAACGGAGAATCCCTTATGTCTAATGCCATCGGCCCACTCACCCCACTCACTCGCGTCCCTGGCTTCACGGAGGCGCTGCGGGTGCGCCTCGGCGACTACTGGATTACCACAGCCGAAGAGTTCGCTGCGACGGCGCGTCTGAGCAATGCCCGCCACGGTGATGGCTTGACCGCTCTTGGGGTGACCCTCGGCCTTGACCCCGTTCGGATGCAAGGGCTCTATCAAGCCTGCGAAACGGCCTCGCCGCGAGCCAGCGCCTATGCGGCACTGACTGAACTCGATGTCGGCGCTGGCTTGATCCTTGAGGATCGCCCACCGGAGCTTGGCCTGGACTTCGCCCCTCCGGTGGATCTGCCGTCAGAGGCGCTGATTCCTACGTTGCCGCCGATCCTCGATCAGGGCCGCCGCAACACCTGCGTAGCCTTCACCATCGCGGCGATGTACCAGATTCTCACCGGCGACTTCCGCCGCCTTTCGGAGCAGTTCCTCTTCTGGGCTTGTAAGCAACTTGACCAGATGCCGAATGACGCAAGGGGAACCAGACCGTCCGCCGCTATCACGGCCATGAAGCAGTATGGCGTCTGTCTGCACGAGGAATGGCCGTATGTGCCGGAGCCGGTGGCGGGGACGGTCGGACAGGGGCCACCGCCAGCGCAAGCTCTGGCTGCGGCCTTGACCCGCCGTGCGTCGGGTGGCTCCTTGCGGTCGAATCGTAGCCCTGCGGTGCGTGAGGTGCTTGCCCAGGGGCGTCCTGTGCTGCTCGGCCTGCCTATCTATCAGTTCTGGCACGACTCTGGTCAGGCCCGCCACGGCGGGCGGGTGCGACGGCCTTTGGATGGTGAAGACCGCATCGGCGGCCACGCCGTCTGTGCCATTGGGTACCGCGATGACCCAGAGGCACCCGGCGGCGGCTCGATCATCTTCCGCAACAGCTGGGGTGTCGCCTGGGGCGACGAGAGTCCTGACGGGATTGGCACCGGCTATGTGCCGTACGAGGTTGTTGATCAGGAAAATGCCTACGCCTATGTTCTTGATTCCCGTCTAGGGTCGGCCCCCGCCGTGCCAAAACAGGCTACGGGCAGCCTGATCGCCGAGGCTCGCGCTGGTCTTGTCCGGGCGCAGGCCGAGATCGCACACCTCGCCGAACTCCTCCGCCGAATCGAGGGGGGTGAGCGATGAGCGATTCTTCCGCCTACCAACAGGTTCACCAGCTCGCGCAGGCGCTTCTCCCGGCGGAGCGGTTGCGTCTCATCGCCGCATTAGCCGCTGAACTGGTTGCCGCAACGTCTGGGAAGAGCGCGCCGGAGTTCGTCCAACCTGCCCCCACCGTTCCCCTCGAGCCGATGGACGGCCCCATCCAGTTGGTGCGCCGACCCAACGACCAACGCTCCCCGCTCCTTATCGCCAATGGCCTCGATGTGACGACCGGGCGACCACTGCTGACCCTTGACGCCGCCGCTCTCCGCGAATTGGCCGCTCGTCCTGCGGGGATCGAGCACCAAGAGCACGCGTTGTTCGCCAAGGGACGCCACGACTCGGCCCAACCAAACTTGGGCATGGTCTTTGGGAAGAGCTACCGCAACCTCGCCGAGGCTGGATGGGCTGTGATTGTCCACGAACAAGAAGACTCGGCACTGCTCAAGCAGGTGTGGCCGTTGATCGCGCACCGTTCCGCTGAGCAACATCTGGTCTTGCCTCCCATCTCTTTTCGCGACGGCGAGTCATGCGGCGCATGGCTCGTGCGTCACGGTGCCGATCCGAAGCAACCCTGGCACCCGACCCAGGCGAAGGTGCGGCTGCCAGTCTTCCTCTACCAGACCGCAGCCCTCTGTAGGCAGTGGCTAGCCAACCTAGGTGTCAGCATCGAACCCGTGGCTCCAGAGCGGGGTGTGCCCTTCTACCTGCTGATTGTGGGGCGTCCGGCCCCGGCCAACCCCAGTGAGGTGGCGTTCGTACCGTACAGCTTCCAGTACGATCTCGACCTCTTCTGGGGTGTGGGCCGCGTCTGCTTCACGCAACCTGATGGACACCATGACCTTGCGGCCTACGCCGCCTATGCTGAACAGGTGGTACAGTTCGAGCAGCGGGCGAACCCGCCCTACGGGAAGCACCTCGTCTTTGCCGCGACGCGCCACCGTTTTGATGCGGCCACGGCAGCGAGTGAAGATGAACTGGTACTCCCGTTGGCTGTCGGCATCCCCGACCAAGGTGTCGCACCAGCAGGGGCAGCGTATGGCTTTTCGCAACGCCTGTTGCGAGATGCTGAGACCACTCGCGCCGCCCTGAACAGCGTCCTTACCGGAACTGACCCCGGTGGGCGACCAGCAATTCTGTTCACGGCCACCCACGGTGCTGGCCTACGCCCCGAAGATCCACGCCTGACGGCCCACCAAGGTGCGCTCGTGTGCGCCGATTGGAACGGTACAGGGTCAGTCCGGCGCGAACACTGGTTAGCGGCTGAGGATCTGCCCGCCCGTCTGGCGGTTGAGGGCATGGTCGCCGTCACTTTCGCCTGCTACGGGCTGGGTTGCCCTGCATCAGATCAGTACGCTACCACCCCAGGCCAGCAGCGCCAGATTGCCCCCCGCGATCTGGTGGCGCTGCTGCCGCAACGGCTGCTGGCTGCCGGGGCACTGGCCGTGATCGGCCACGTAGATCGGGCCTGGAGCTACAGCTTCAGCAACGCTGCGCTGGGCGTGCATGCCCAGTCGCAGGCTTTTGAGGACGTGCTGAACCGCCTGATGAACGGTGAACGGGTGGGTTTCGCCACCGACCAGTTCAATCTGCGTCAAGCAACCTACGCGAACGACCTAAGCCTCCTGGTGCATAACGCCAGCTTTGCCCAAGCCAACCCAGATTTCGGGTTGGCGCAGATCGGCGCGCTGTGGAGCAGTTACCATGATGCACGTAGCTACGCGGTACTCGGTGACCCCGCCGTCCATCTGCCCTTCGCGCCGCAGCACTCCGAGATTATGTGAAATGGCGCGGGCGCAGGCAGGGTTGGGTGGCATTCCGGTGACAATTCTGGACGGTCGGAAGGAGCGATCCACAGCTACCATCTCCACCATTGCTGCCACTCTGCGCGGTGGAGTGCATATTAGACTCTATCGGAAATAGCTCAGAACACCCTTGAATCTTTACGCTTAAACGAGCTATTCCGCATCAGGATGCGGTGTGACGGTTGGCAGAATGACTCTCTTCAGACAGCTTCTCAGGGTTTCAAATGCCACTCATGGACACACTTCCTACTCAGATCCTAGTACTACAACGAGAACTGGTATACTCCTCCTGAGACGACACCAAGGAGGAAGACCCGATGGCGACCACGACCGTGCCTGCACTGACCCTGACGCCCGCCGACGTGGCCCATTTGGCCGACACGTTACGCCCCTAGCACGCGATCTATGGGTCATTTTTTCCGCGCAGCGAGTCGCGGACGTGGGCCATCCAGTACCTGCATGGCCTGCTCAGCCCGCTGGAGCGGAAGTCGGTCGAGCCGATGGTGATCGCGCAGTTTGGGGCGAGTGAGCGGGCGGTGCGCGGGATGCAGCAGTTTTTGACCGACAGCACCTGGGACGATACGGCCATCCTGCG
>CAIRDL010000548.1 GCA_903877345.1 uncultured Oscillochloris sp.
GTTCACCTCGGTAGCGAATGGGGGCATGCTCAAGCCCGACCGCATCTACGCCGCCTTTCGGACGATTGCGAAGGAAGTGGGACTTGAGGGCTTCCGGCTCCATGATCTTCGTCACAGCGCGGCCACATTCCTTCTGGCTGAAGGGGTGAAGATCAAGCGCGTGCAGGCCATTCTGGGGCATGCCTCGGCGGCAACCACGATGGACATCTACGCGCATCTGCTCGAAGGCGATGACAGCGATGCGCTCGAGCGGCTTCAGAAGCGGCTTGAAAACGAGGAACCGTGCTAGTCGCCGTGTGAGTCTCCTGCAACACTATGCGACACACAGCATTGTTATCAGGACTAACACGGACTAGGTAGAGCGTTTTGAGGCGTCACAATGGGCTTAGGCGCAGTAGTGCAACAACATACGACAAGCATAGGTATAGAAGCTTGTTAGAGTTCGCGCCCCGTCTGGATGTGCTGAAACCCGCGCACCCCCCCAACCTCGCTCGACTGCACGACCAAGTTACTCTCGCGCCAGGTGGCGCAACTGAAGGCGATGCGGTGCTCAAAGTTGGCCGAGATCATGCTGTCAATTACTTCCTTCTTGACCATCTGGGTGGCAATGCAGATGCTCACGCCCGACGAGCGCCCCAGGCTGGCGATGCGGGTCATCAGCAGCTTCGACCATGTGCCTACCGTCTGTTTGCCCACGCGGGTGGTGTCGGTCGTCAGAAGGGCGAATTCGTCAACGATGAGCACGATCCGCTTGAGCCGTTGGCCCGTGCTTTGCTCGAGGTCAGTGATGCTCGTCACTCCGAGGCACTCCATGTGCTGGTTGCGCTGCGAGTGCCCCTACCCGGTATGCCCGGGCCTATCGGCGGGCGGATCGCCGGTATACGCAGCACAACGTGCATGGTGATCAGTGCTCTCGTGAATTGCACAGGCAGCAAGCGACTCTGCACGACCAGGGGGAAGCTTGCTCGGTCGTGCAACGCATGATTCGGGAGTAAAAAGCGGCGCTTGATGCGGAACGCGACGTGGTAAAAGCCCACTATAGCAATCCTACACAGGTTGTGAAGACCGACCGGATGTGCTATCATCAGCACGGTGCCGCAGATGATGCCGCAGACATGGCGTGAGGCCACCCGTTTTACCGAGGTGATTGACGCCTTTGAGACCTGCTTGGAGCATCAGATCTTCACGTTCTCCAAGCTCCAGATGTACGAGCCTTCACGACCTGAAGAGGATTGCTATAAGAGGTTTTATGCTAAGTAAACGCGACCTGTTGCTCGCCACCATTGCCAGAGAACCCACGCCCCGTCTCCCCATCGCGCTTTGGCGCCACTGGCCGGTTGAAGATCATACGGCGGAAGATCTGGCCCAGGCTACGCTCGCCTTCCAAGCGCGCTTCGACTTTGATTTCATCAAACTGACGCCCTCGCAAGTCTTTGTGGCCGAAGATCTGGGCTTGCGTGGCATCTACGATGGCAACCCCGAGGGCGATTTGGTGAAAGGGCCGCGTCCCATCACAACCCTTGAACAGTGGGAAGCGCTGGCCCCCGGCACTTTGACGACGGGCGCCCTGGCCCGCCAACTGCGCTGTGTCGAACTGACCGTCGCGGGAGCGGGCGACACGCCGGTTATCCAGACCATCTTCAACCCGCTGACGGTCGCCGCTTGTCTGGCGGGTGAGCGGGCGATCCTTTGGCGGCGCCGACATCCTACGGTCTTCCAACGCGGCTTTGACACGATCATCGCTACTTGGCGGGCCTTTGTGACCGCAACCCTCGCGGCGGGCGCGGCGGGCGTCTTCTTCTCAACCGCCGATGCAACCTACCGCAGTATGGACGAGGCTGAGTACCGACGTTGGGGCCGCCCCGCTGATTTGGCGGTGTTGGAGGCGGCAGCCTCCGGTTGGTTCAATGTGCTGCACGTCCACGGGAACGACCTGATGTTGCCTTTGGTGGCGGATTACCCCGTGCAAGTCGTCAACTGGGATGACCGACGGGCGGGGCCGTCATTGCGCGAAGGCCAAGCATTAGTGCGGGGAGCCGTGGCGGGTGGCCTTGCCCAATGGGACGAACTGCTCCAAGGCAGTGCCGAGGCGGTGCAAGCCCAAGTGGCTGACGGCATTTCCCAGACTGGCGGGCGTGGCTATTTGGTTGCCCCAGGCTGCGTGATGCCCATCCCCACCCCCGAGCGGAACATCCGCGCCGCCCTTGCGGCAGCCCGTACCGCCCGCTAACGCACCTTCCACCACAACACCACCAACAGCAGCACCGTTTCAATGGCAGCACTGAGCGCGTGGGCCAGTGGCACGGCCCCCGCGCCAAGTTGACTCAGCAGGACGGCAAGCAGCGCCATCCGCACCGCCAGTTGCACGAGGTTCGCCCCCATTGCGGTCGTCGTGTCGTAGCGCGCCACCAAAGCGCGGGTGGCAATTTCGGTGAGCACGTAGGCAGGCATGCCAAGCGCGTAAAGGGTCAGCAGCCAGTAGGTTAGGTCGGCAGCGGCAGCGTCGAACGCCCCGCGCTCGAAGAGCAACCCAATCAGGGCGCGGCCAAACAGGATTAAGGCAGCCGCAGCGACCACCGCCAACCCCAGCGCGACCAACAGGGTGCGTCGCAACACGCGCCGCAACTCCGCCAGGTTGCCCGCCAAACTGAGCAACGCCAAGCTCGGCAACGTCGCTTGACCAATGGCGCTGCCCAACAAACGCACCGGCAACCCCGCCAAAAGCCAAGCGTTCAAAATAGCCCCAAGCGCCGCCGTCAGTCCGCTCAGGCTGGCGAAGGCGGTGTCAACGATGCTTGTGGCATAGTTCGACAGCCCGCCCACCGCGTTCGGCCAAAGCAGCCGTCCGACCGCTCGCACATCAGCGTTCTGCGGCATCCAGACGAAACGAGGCCGGTAGCCACGGCGGCGTAAACCGGGTGCCAGCAACACCAGTTGGAGCAGCGCGTCGAAAATCGCCCCAACCGTCGGGCCATAAATGCCCACAGCGGGCACCGCAAAGCTCAGTGCAACCCCGCCAATCAGGGTGAGATTACGCAGCGCAATCGCGACGGCGGGCAAGAGGATCTGGTTGCGGCTGATCAAGAGTGCGATGAGCGCTGACTCGGTTACGAGCAGCAGCACCTCAAGCAGCATGATCCGCGCTAAGTCGGCGGTAAGCTGTTGGAGTGCCGGGTCGAAGCCAGGGGCCAGGACGGTCTGCACGAAAAAGGGTGCGCCCAGCGCCGCCACCGCGCAAAGCGGCGCACCCCCAACGAGCAGCAACGTCAGGACGCCATTGACCAAACGCTGCATCGCTGCCTCGCCGTCACGCGCACTGACGCGCAACAACACCGGAATGAGCGCATTGGTCAGCGTGCCGCCAGCAATCAGTGTCGCCACCGTTTCCGGCAGGCGAAAGGCCGCGTAGTAAGCGGCAGCCTCGACACCCAAGCCAAAGCGTGCATTCAGCAACCCTTGGCGCACCACCCCGAAGGCAGCCGAAACCAAGAAGCTGAGCATATAGACCGCCGAGGCTTCGGCGACACTCAGTTCTAGGGTGGGCCACTTGCGGAATGGCGTGCGTTGGAGACGGGCGATTAGCCCAAGGGTTGCAACAAATGGCACGGGGAACAAACACTGCGGAGCGGGCTTGGCCCGCCCCGCAGTATGTAGAACCAGACAAGGTTTCAGGTGCTAGGGTTCAGGTTTCAGGTCGAGCGCATCAGAAAGACTTGCGTGGCCCAAGATTGTCAAGTACCTACGAACCTTGTCTAAGAAAGAAACTAGAAGAGGAGTCCGCCGTCTACGGAGAGCGTCACGCCAGTGATGAAACTCGACTCGTCGGAAGCCAGGAAGAGGTAAGCGTTGGCGATGTCCTCAGGCTTGCCGAGGCGGCGCAACGGTGTGCGTTCGCGCACACTCTCAAGCACCTTGTCGGGCACCGTGGCGAGCATTTCCGTGGCCGTAAAACCGGGGGCCACCGCATTCACGCGGATGCCATTCGGGCCAAGTTCACGCGCCCAGGTCTTCGTCATGCCAATGACGCCAGCCTTCGCGGCGACATAGTTCGTTTGGCCGAAGTTACCGTGCAGACCGACGACCGAGGCCGCATTGATAATCGCCCCGCCGCCACGGGAAATCATGCTCGGCACACAAGCCTTGGCGCAGAGCCAGACCCCACGCAGGTTAACATTGATCACCGCATCAAACTGATCTTCGGTCATCTTCTGCATGCGCGAATCACGGGTAATACCAGCATTGTTCACGACAATATCAATGCCGCCCGTCCAATTGATAATCGCCTGAATCGCGGCATCAACCGACTCGCTCCGACTTACATCAAGGAAAATAGGCTTAGCATGCCCGTCCGCCCGCTCGATCTCGGTCGCTACGGCTTGGGCGGCGCTCATGTTGATGTCGGCCACCGCGACCATTGCACCCTCGCGGGCGAAGGTCAACGCGGTGAGTCTCCCAATGCCCTGGCCGCCGCCGGTGATCAGAGCTACTTTGTCTTTGAGGCGCATAGGGTTGGCTACTTTCTACATACCCAAGGGTACGCATACTAGTCGTGCACTGCCGCCGCAGACTCTCGCTTCGGCGGTGAAGATTCTGTTTCAGAGAGTGAGCAGCACGGGGGCGTAGATGGGTTGCGCCCCCGTGTTCAATGCGGTCTAGTGGCTACGCTTAGCAAGCCAGGTGTCAATCTGAGGCCAAGTGCGCTTACTCGCCCCACTGCCGACCATCAAGCCGATGTGGCCGCCCTTCATTTCGAGCAACAGCTTGTCGCGGGTGCCAAACTTATCCATCGCCGTCGTTGACTGGCAGTTGGGTACAATATGATCCTTGTCCGCGATGACATTGAGGACACTGGCCTTGATATTCCGCATATCAACGGGCCGTCCCTCCATCATCAACGTGCCCTCCATCAGCCGGTTCTCACGGAAGAACTCCTTGACCCACTGGCGGAAGGCAGCACCGGGGAAGTCCACACTATCCGTGACCCACGTATTCATCGAGAGCCACGAATCAACGACCTTCGGATTATCGAGATTATCCCAGAGCTTCAGGTAGTTGTTGATGTAGTTCTCGACGGGCTTGAGCATCTTGGCCCCATAGTCAATGACCCCGCCGGGGACATTGCCATGCTGGCGTACCAACTCATCAACATTGTAGAACTCGGTATTCAGCCACTTGTTGTACGGGCCAGCCTCTTTGTCGCTGAAATCGAGGGGTGCGGTGAGCAGAATCAAGTTGCGGAGGCCATCGTCGGGGCGCATCGCGGCATACAGCGTTGTGATGGTAGCCCCAATGCACCAACCGCACAGACTGAACTCACGCGAACCGGAATGGCGCTGCACCGCCCGCACCACCCGGGGCAAGAACTTGAGGGAATAGTCCTCAAAGTCATAGTTCGCATCCTCAAGACCGGGACGACCCCAGTCGAGCATGTAGATATCGTAGCCCTGCTTGACCATATACTCAACAAAACTGTTGCCCGGACGCAGGTCAAAAATATCAGGGCGGTTGATCAGGGCGAAGACCAAGAGGAGCGGAACACCTTTGCGCTGCTCAGGCGGCGTCATCGGATAGAAATGGTACAGCTTCATCTTATTGAGCGTCCAGATCACCTCTTTAGGTGTCTGCCCAATCTGGACGTTCATCTGATGCGAGGCGAGCTTGCCGAAGGTCTCACTGCTCTTACCGAGGCGCTCTAATTCTTCATAGAGCTTCTTCGTCATCACCTCAACATCGAGTGAGGTAGCGCTCGGAGTGGTCATGGGCGGATCCCCTTTTCGTAGTTGCTACTCGTTGGTCGCCTTGCGAGCACGGCGTGACGCGGAAGCCTTGGCCTCGTCGGTGGCAGCCTCGGCAGTGGTGGCAACAGAAACTGTCGCCAAGGAATGAATGGCGATCAGCACCTCGTCGAGTTGGGCCTGCAAATCATCAAGGCGCAGTTCAATATTCGTAAGCCGCGTGGCAAGGCTCACGACTTCGCCCCGTGAGGGCATACTAACCTGAGCCAGATAGGTCTCCATGTATTGATGGACGACCTGTTGGACAGGTGCAGAGGCGGCCAGAAGCGAGTCGAGTTGGAGGCCAATAGCCTTGGCAAATACCTCGGTATTCACCAGTGAGGTCATACCTTTAGCCCAGGCATCCAAGTTGGCGTCGCGGATGGTGCGCCAGGTACCGAACGGGTCGTTGGGATCAAGCCCGCCGGTCGCGTTCTGGCTCATAAGCAAGTCTCCTTTGACATCGAAGGGGGGAGAATACAAGTCTTCAGGGCGAAATGTAAGCTGCGACGAAGCGCTCAGCTACGTTGCAGTTGTGGCAAGTGGCGCGCATCGTAATGCGCTTAACCTGCAACCTGGAACCCAACCCCTAAAACCTTGTCCTAAAGGTAGCGCTGATAGTTACGCCCCGGTTACATTGGGCGTGATATGGGCCTAAAAGGGCTTTTTAAGGAAGTTGCATCGCACGCAGTGACATGGTACAATCGCCCGCCGAGGGCAGGTCGCATAGTCTGGTCTAGTGCGCGGCACTGGAAATGCCGTACAGCGGAAACGCTGTCGAGGGTTCAAATCCCTCCCTGCCCGCCACGCCCCCGCTTTAACCCCAACCTTTTGTTGTCGTGCTATGCCCACTGAAGCCCTAACCCTGCCGCGTCTGCTCCTCGCTGCGCCGATGAGCGGCAGCGGCAAGACGACAATCACCGTCGGACTCATTGCCGCCTTCACTGCCCGGGGAAACCATGTTGCCCCCTTCAAGTGTGGGCCAGACTACATTGATCCGAGCTACCACACCCTCGCTGCCGGTCGCCCCTGTACCAATCTCGACGCATGGCTCGTGCCCGAGGCGCAGATCGCTGGTCTGTTCGCCCGCCGCAGCGCCGGGGCCGACCTCGCGCTGATCGAGGGGGTGATGGGCCTCTTCGATGGTTATGCTGGCGACGACGACACGGGCAGTAGCGCCCACA
>CAIRDL010000549.1 GCA_903877345.1 uncultured Oscillochloris sp.
ACGGTGGCGGCCTTGTTGCCGCCGCTCTTCGCCGAATTGCGCCGCGACGGGGCGCTTGACCGGGCGCTTGCCGCCGCCCGTGCCGCCCTCGGCGAAAACCACCCCTGGTGGCTGCCGGTGCTTTGGCTCCGCACCCGCGATGGACTCCTCTGGCGCGAGGAGGTTCCGCCGCCACCGCCGACGCCTAGCGGTACGACGGGCACTGCGAACGTCAGCGGCACCGTGAACGGCGTGGCCGTCGGCGTCAACCTGGGCACGATTATCTACGGGCGCGATCCAAGCGAGGACCAACGACGGCGACTCGTGTGGTATCTCGAGGCCCTCGCGGGTGATCTTCGTTGCCTCCCGCTCCGTGGACTCGACACGAACCTTGCCCAGGCAACCAACGCCTCCGCGCATTCCACTGGCATCAGTTTGGCCCAGGTCTACGTGATGGTGGCGACGACCCAGACGGTCACGCTCGCCAAGGGTACGGCGAAGGTCGTCGGGCCTTACTTTGAGGACGCTGACCCGCGCAAGGCGCTGTTGCCCGCGTATGACCCCGAGCAGGCGTTGCCAGATGTTGCGGTCGTCAACCGGGGCGACGTAGGCCGCGAGGGTGCGAACGGGAGCTATCACCTTGTGCGGCAACGCCTTGGCAGTGAAGTCGCCCACGCCGGGAGTTTTGTGCTGCTCGGCGACCCTGGTGGCGGCAAAAGCACCTTTCTACACCACCTTGCCTGGGTGCTCGCGCAACGGGGGCTGGATCAGCTTGATGCGACGACCCGCCTGTGCGGGTGGGCGGATGCCACGCGGTTGATGCCCGTGTTGCTCCCCCTCCGTACGCTCGCGGCAACCATCGCTGGCGGCGTTCCTGACGCGACCAGTGTTTATACGGCGCTGCGAACCGTGGTCGCAAACAAAGGCGTTGCCACCCCCGACGACCTGCTTACCGATGCCTTGGTGCGCGGTGCGGTGCTCATCCTGCTGGATGGCCTCGACGAGGTGCCAGTAGCGGCAACCCCGACCAGCGCCGACCGCCTGACGACCCTGCGGGCGGTACGCGCCTTCGCGGAGCGGTATGGCAAAACCAGAGTGCTGCTCACCTGCCGCACCCGCGCCTTTACCGATGCCGTGCAGGTGAGTCTTGGATGGCCGGTAGAAACCTTGGCCCCCTTCACCCTCGGTCAAATCCGCCACTTTGTCCCGGCGTGGTACGACGGTTTAGTCACCGCATCGTTCACGCGAGCGCAAGCGGCGCGGCTCAGTGCTGAACTGGTGGCGACAATTGCGGGCAGTACACGCCTGCGCGAGATGGCCGCGACCCCGTTGCTGCTCACCCTCATGGCGCTCTTGCTCTACCACCGGGGTACCTTGCCGCGTGACCGGCCTCGGCTTTACGAGGAGATCATGCTGTTGCTGTTGGGGCAATGGGACAAGGTACGCGAGGGGCAGAATCTCGCCGAAGTGATCGGGCGACCCGACTGGACGAGTGATCGCCTGCGCCCGCTGTTGGATGCGCTCTCCTACAAGGCCCATCTCGCCGGGTCGTCCCTGGATGGACGGGGGCGCTTGGATCGCGACCAAGTACAACTTGCGTTCACGAAGTTCTTTGCGGCGCAGACCCCGCCCTTGGACTGGGGCACCGCCGAACGCTGCCTCACCTACTTCGATCAGCGCAGTGGCCTCTTGGCACCCGATGGCCTTGATTCATATGTCTTTGCCCATCTCACGTTGCAAGAGCACTGTGCGGGTCGCCACATGTTGCTCAGTCGGGATGCGGTGGATCAAGTGCTGGCGCAACGCAGCGATGACCGTTGGCGGGAGCCCATCTTCCTGGGCCTCGGCGTGGTGCAGGCCAACAACCCGTACCTCATCGAGAAAGTGCTCCGCACGCTGCTCGAACGGGACGAAGGTGGCGTGCCCAAGCCAGTCGCCCGCTGGTACCGCGACCTGATCTTGGTTGCGGAAATCGGTCAAGATCGAGACTGGGCCTACTTGCGCGATCAACGCGTAGACGTAACTGGCCTGCACACTGCCTTACACGCTGGGTTCACCACGCTGTTGGCCGACGGAGCGCAGCCCATCCCCGTCGCCGAACGGATACGGGCAGGCACGCTCCTTGGCACGCTAAGCGACCCGCGTATCCCCGTCACCGCCGCGCAGTGGCAAGCCGAGTGGACGCGGCGTAACGAGCACTTCGGCCAACCGACCGGCTACTGGTGCTACGTGCGCCAGGAAGCCTACCGCATCGGCGGGTGGGCAGCGAAGGAGCCAGAGGCGACCATTGCGTTGCCCGCCTTCTGGCTGGCCCGCTACCCCATTACGGTTGCCCAGTACGCACCCTTCGTGGCCGAAGGGTATCGTGAGGACGCCGAGCACTGGTGGACGACAGCGGGCTGGCAGTGGAAGCAAAGCCAGCAGCGTACGCAGCCGTGGCGTTGGGATCATCCTGATTACAGCGGCGCAAACCAGCCGGTGATTGGCGTGACATGGTACGAGGCGACCGCCTATTGCGCGTGGCTCAATGACCAGGTCGCTGCCCAGGGGTACGAGTTCCGCCTGCCCACCGAGGCGGAGTGGGAGGCGGCAGCGGCCTACGATGCCCAGATGCAGCGCCGGAACTACCCGTGGGGTGCAGACGAGCCGACGCCGGAGCGAGCGATCTACAAAGAAAGCAAGCTAGGTCGCCCCGCGCCGGTCGGTTGCTGTCCGTCGGGTGCAGCGGCCTGCGGGGTACTCGATTTGGCAGGGAATGTGTGGGAGTGGACAACGAGTAGCTACAAAGGCTACCCAGCGCAGAGTGGCACGCTGGAAAAAGGCTTTACACCTGATGATTACGATGTACCGTTCCGGGGTGGCTACTATAACAGTAATAGAACAAATGTTCGCTGCGGGGCGCGGAACCGCGGCCATCCCGTCGGCAGCCTCCTCATCAGCTACGGCGTGCGGGTGTGTGCTGCCCCCCTGTTCATAGCCGATAACCGATAACCGATAGCCGATAGGGCGCAGCGGGGCGGGTTAGCGGGGCACGCACTGCTGGTTCACCAGGGTTGCTGTACTGGTGTTCATCAGCAAAACTGACCGCAAGAATTGGTACTCGCCGTAAGTCGCCACCTATCGGTTATCGGTTATCGGCTATCGGCTATCGGCTATCGGCTATCGGCTATCGGCTATCGGCTATCGGTTATCGGTTATCGGTTATCGGCTATCGGCTATCGGCTATTCCTCACCGAGGATCGCATTGTCCACCACGCCCTCTGCCACGTCATTGAGCCGATCTGGGAGGCCCGGTTTATCCACGATAGCTACGCCTGCCGGGTGGGCAAGGGCACCCTCGCTGCCCTCAATCGCGCCCAACACTTCGCCCGCCAGTACCGCTATGTCTTGTCGCTGGATGTCCGTGAATTCTTCCCCAGTGTCGATCATGCCGTGCTTGAAGCGACCCTTGCCCGCCACCTCACTGACCGCCGTGTGCGCGACCTCTGCCACACGATCCTTGCCAGTGGCGGTGATCTGCTCGCCGAGGAATATACCCCGGTGTTCTTCCCCGGCGACGACCTCTTCGCCACGTTGCGCCCGCGTGGCCTGCCGATTGGCAACCTCACCAGCCAGTTCTGGGCGAACGTCTTTCTGCACCCGCTCGACATGTTTATCAAGCAGGATTTGCACGGTCAGGCCGGTGCATAGCCGATAGCCGATAGCCGAAAGATGCAAGCGATGAGCACCTTTGAACGACAGTTGATGGGGCGATTGGAAGATTATGCGCTGCGTGTTATTACGGTGTACAACGCGCTACCAGACTATCCTACGTCAGGGCATCAAGTAGCTCAGGTGCTCGGTAAACAACTCCTGCGGTCGGGGACATCCGGCGGTGCCAATTTTGCTGAGGCAACCCGTACCCACAGTCTTGCCGATAAAGCGGCGAAGCAGCAAATCTGCATCAAAGAGTTGGAAGAGACCGCGTACTGGCTCCGTCTGCTCAGCAAAGCTGGCCTGCTTCCCGCCTCGCGTCTGGAACCATTACTGACCGAAACCAGCGAGTTGACCGCGATCTTTGTCGCCAGCGTTCGCAAATTACAGCACGAGCCGTAGTCGGTTATCGGCTATCGGCTATCGGGTATCGGCTATGCCTTCGTCCGCTGCGACGAGTTGGTGCTGTGGGTGCTGCGGGCCACCGTGCGCTACCCGCGTCCCTTCCGCGCTGCCCTCGGGCGAGCCACCCAGGAGGCCACGTTGCTCCTTCAGCGCGAACTGGTGGCTGCCGCCCGCCGGTACATAGCCGATAACCGATAGCCGATAGCCGAAAGATCCAGGCGATGAGCACCTTTGAACAACAGTTGATGGAGCGATTGGAGGATTATGCCCTGCGCGTTATTGCTGTGTATAATGCCTTGCCAGATTATCCTACGGTGGGTTATCAAGTGGCGCAAGTGCTGGGCAAACAACTCCTGCGTTCCGGTACGTCCGTAGGTGCGAACTTCGCTGAAGCGACCCGCACCCACAGTCTTGCCGATAAAGCGGCCAAGCAGCAAATCTGCATCAAAGAGTTGGAAGAGACCGCGTACTGGCTTCGTCTGCTCAGCAAAACTGGCCTGCTTCCCGCTCCGCGCCTAGACCTCTTGTTGGCCGAAACCAGTGAATTGACCGCGATCTTTGTCGCCAGCGTCCGTAAATTACAGCACGAGCTGTAGTCGGTCGACTATCGGCTATCGGTTATCGGCTATCCCCAACGCCGCGAACGTCCGACGGGGTAGCATTAGTACGAGAATCTGTCCATGAGCGACACGCCTGACCAACTTGCCACCCTGCGTACCCTACGCGACACGACGGCGGATCCCGTCCAGCGTGCCGCCCTCAATGCCGCTATCGTGGCACTCCAGGGAGCAGCGCATACTCCCGTGGTCGATCTTCGCCCATCGCAGATGGGCGCTCTGACCATGGGCGACGTGGCGGGTGAGGATGTGGTGAAGGGGGCGGTGAACAATCGTGGCACCGTGACCGGCGCGGCGGTCGGCGTTAGCACTGGCTCCATCCAGACCGCCAGCGGTCACTCGTCCATTGGCGCGATGGTGGGCGGCGATGTGCGCCGTGACCTGACCCTGTTCACCGGCACCGCCAGTGGCAACTACATCGCTGAGGTGATCAATCTCTACCCGCAGCCCTCCAATGCGCCCCAAGCCGACTACGGCGCGGCCCTGCGCCGCTACCTGCGATTCGTCTACGCGACCTATGGGAAGCTCGATCTGCGCGGGATTGACCAGCGCCAGATGGATATGCCGCTCAGCGAGGTCTATGTCTCGCTTACCGTGCATGCCGTGGCCCCCGCCGAAGGGGTGTTGCGCGGTGGCCTCCGCAAGGTCATCGAGAAGGTGCGCCAGATGGTCGGGAAGGAGACCGAGACCGCGCATGACCGTGAGCACGCCGTCGAGTGGACGAGCATCTTGGGTCAGCCGCGTCTGGCGGTGATCGGACTGCCCGGCAGCGGCAAGACCACCCTGCTCCAGTACACCGCTGTGCGCCTCTGTGAGGTGCTTGCCCGCGACGACAGCGCCTGCTTGTCCGATCTGGGCCTCGGCGGTACGATGATCCAGCACCCGCCGGTGCCGCTGCTGCTGCCGCTGCGCGAGCTCGGTGCCTTCCTGGGTGAGAGCAGTGTTCGTGACTTGGCCGGCGCGAACTCTGACCTGCTCCTTGACTGCCTGCTGAACTTCTACGGTCGCAACATCGACCATCTGCCGACCGACTTCTTCCGGCGGCTCTGCGATGCCGGGCGTGCGATCTTCCTGCTCGACGGCCTTGATGAGGTGCCGCAGACCGACAACCGCATCCTCGTCAGTGCCATCGTGCGTAGTCTGGTCAACCGCTACCAGACATGCCGCTATGTGCTTACCTCGCGGCCCAAAGCCTACGAGGGCGACGCCCGTCTTGGCCAAGGCTTCCGCGAGTGTACGGTGGACGATCTCTCGGCGGAGCAGCAGCAGCGCTTCATCGCCAATTGGAGCAGCAGCCTCCACCACCACTTGCTCGGCTACGAGGAGGCCGACGCAGCGCGTCCAACGGCCCGCTTTAGCGCTGAACTGTGGGATGCCTTAGCGGCGAATGCACGGGTGCGTGACCTGGCGACCAACCCGCTGCTCCTGACGATCATTGCGATCATCTACTACGACTCGCGCAGCCTGCCGGAGAACCGCGCCGAGCTGTATGAGGCGTGTGTGACGGTGCTCCTCAAGGGCGGGCGCGGCAAGGCGGATCCGGCGGGTAAGCAACGGGAATTCTTCAGCGGACAACCAAGCCGGAGCATGAGCCTACGCCAGAAGCGCGAACTGCTGGCTTTTGTGGCCTACCGCATGCATCAGCGCGGGGACGGTACCGGGCGTGAGATTGATCATGATGACCTGGTGCAGATCGTCGCGGACTCCCCGGCGCTACCGGTCGGATGTTCACCGAGCGAGGCGGCGGAGGCGTTTGTGGACGAACTGCCGGTGCATGTCGGCCTGCTGGACGAGATTCGCCCACGGGTATTTCGCTTCAGCCACCTCTCGTTCCAGGAGTTCTTGGCGGCGCGCTACGTGGCCGAAGGCGAGCGCTGGAGCGAACTGCTCGAACACGCCCAGGAGTCATGGTGGCGCGAGGTGATTCTGCTCTGTGCGGGGCACCTGAGCCAGGTGCGCTGCTGGCTCTTTCTGGAACAGTTGATCACGCAGGGGACGACGCCGTTGGCACGGGCGGCGAGCTTAGCCCTGGCCGCCGACGCCATTGGCGAGTTGGAAAAGTTTAAGGGCCAGGGGCCGCTGACCGCACAGATCAGCGCCAATGCGTTGTCCATTCTGGAGGCTCCGGTAGATGCGGTGGCAGTCGCAGCACGGGTGCTTGCCGGGAACGCCTTGGCCGTGCTTGGCGACCCGCGCCTCCCGGTGACGCCCGCCGATTGGCGAACCGAGTGGGTACGGCGCACCACTACCTTCGGTGCCCCAACCGGCTACTGGTGCTACGTGCGCCAGGGTGCGTACCGCATCGGCGGGTGGGCAGCGAAGGAGCCAGAGGCGACTATTTCGTTGTCCGCCTTCTGGCTGGCTCGCTACCCCATTACGG
>CAIRDL010000550.1 GCA_903877345.1 uncultured Oscillochloris sp.
CCAACAATGCAGCCGTGGGGCTGGAATGACCCGCAGTACAACGGCCCGAACCAGCCGGTGATTGGCCTCACATGGTACGAAGCAACCGCCTACTGTGCGTGGCTCAATGCCCAGGTTCCACGCACCGATTACGAGCTACGCTTGCCTACCGAAGCGGAGTGGGAGGCGGCAGCGGCCTACGATACGGAGATGCAGTGTCGGAATTACCCGTGGGGTGCAGAAGAGCCGACGCCGGAGCGGGCGATTTATGATGCAAGCAAGCTGGATCGCCCTGCGCCGGTGGGGTGTTGCCCATCGGGTGCAGCGGCCTGTGGCGCACTCGATCTAGCGGGCAATGTGTGGGAATGGACAGCGAGTAGCTACCGAGGCTACCCAGCGCAGAGTGGTACGCGGGCAGAAGACTTCGCACAAAATGATTGGGTGCCACAACGGGGTGGTAGTTATGCGAACAGTAGCACATACGTGCGCGGGGCGTACCGCGACCTCTTCCTCCCGCGTGGCCGCTTCAGCTACGTTGGGTTGCGGGTCGCCAGTCATTCTCTCCGGAACGATTCTGGATTCTGAATCCTGTCTTCTGTGTTCTGGTGCGGAAAGGGCGGGCAGGGCGAAGCAGCGCCAAAACATCATGCGACCGACGCACAGATTCAGGCGCTGCTTCGCCCCTACGTTCGCCGGGTCGGGTGCCACGCGGCGATTCGCCCTGACTATCGGCTATCGGCTATCGGCTATCGGCTATTATGAAGGGGGTACGCGCTGATGACCGACGACGACCGCACCGCCCTGACCGCGAAGCTGCGTGAACTGTACGACGAGTGGGGCGAAGCTATGGCCCGCGCTGCTTTCGAGCAGAAAACCGCCGGGCTGTCCCCGGAGCAGCGCACCCAGATTGAGGCTCTGGTCTTCTTCGGTAGCGGCAACCAGTTCGGCGACGTGACCATGGGCGACGTGGCGGGCGAGGATGTGGTGAAGGGGGCGGTGAACGTTGATGGGCACGCCCGCCTGTATGGGCCAACCATTGGCGTCAATCTCGGCACGGTGATCTATGGACAAGCCCCGAGTACCGATGAGCGGCGGCGGCTGATCTGGTATCTGGAGGGGCTGGCCCAGCACTTGGTCGTGCTTCCTCTGCGGGGTCTCCAACCGCGTCAGTCTGGCGCGCAGCGCCTTGACCTTGAACTGCCTCGTGTCTACGTGGCCCTTGCTACCACCACCCACACCGAGGTTGCTCGTGGCACAGGCCACGCGCTGCGGGCCTACTTCACGGACGATGATCCGCAACAGCCCCTGAAACGGGACTATGACCCTGCCTATGCCTTGCCCGACGCGGCGCTTTACCGGGACGATGTGGGCGGACGCTCGGACGAAATCATTCTCCGCCGCGCCCTGATGGCGGTGGCAGCCGTGCAGCAGCACGCCCATGTGGTTCTGCTCGGCGACCCTGGTGGGGGCAAGAGTACCTTTCTGCGCTATGTGGCGTGGGGCTTGGCGTGGCGTGAACTGGATCCGCAGCACGCGCCCGCGCTGCCCGGGTGGGACGAGCGCCGCCCACGGTTACCCATCCTCGTGTCCCTCCGTACCCTCGCAGGGTGCGTGGCCCACAAAGGCTGTAGCGATACGACCGTCTACGCGACCTTGCGCGAGGCGATGCTCGCCTGTGGCACCCATGAGGTGGACGACGCGCTCCGGGCGGCCCTTGCCCACGGCGCGGCGTTGCTGCTCTTTGATGGACTCGATGAGGTACCGCTCGAAGGTACCCCTGACGTTGCCGACCGCCTGACGACCTTGCAGGCGGTGCGGGCCATTGCTCAGCGGTATGCCGCGTGCCCGGTCGTGCTCACCTGCCGCACCCGTGCGTTCAGCGACGACCTGCGCGGCGAGTGGGGCTGGTCGGTGGAGACCTTGGCCGCGTTCACGCTGGGGCAGATCCGCCAGTTTGTGCCCGCGTGGTACGGCGAACTGGTCGCCAAACACCAGCTTACGTCGGCGCAGGCGGATCAGGTGAGCGCAAGCCTGCTTGCGGCGCTGCATGACCCCGCCCGTCCCCGGTTGGGTGCGATGGCGGCTTCGCCGTTGTTGCTGACCTTGATGGCCTTGGTGCTCTACCACAACGGGGAATTGCCCCGCGACCGGCCCCAGTTGTATGAGCGCATCCTGGAATTGTTGCTCGGCCAATGGGATCAGGTTCACGCGGGGCAGAGCTTGGGGCAGGCCATCGGCAAGCCGGAGTGGGATAGCAGCTATCTTGGCCCCTTACTCGACACCCTCTCGTATCAGGCTCATGCGAGCGCGACCTCGACAGATGGCGTGGGGCGGTTGGAGCGGGGCGCGGTGTACAAGGCGCTCATTGACTTTTTCACGCATGCGGAGGTGCGTGGGCCGTGGGAGGCGGCGCAACGCTGTCTGGATTACATTGAGCAGCGGAGCGGGCTGCTGAGTCCTGACGGTCGTGACTCCTACAAATTTGTCCACCTGACGCTCCAGGAGCACTGCGCGGGCCGCCACATCGCGCTGAACAGCGCTGACCCGGTGAACTTGGTGTTGGCGCACCGCATGGAAGATCGCTGGCGGGAGCCGATCTTCTTGGGGGCGGGGCTGATGGCCCCGTTGGTGCTCGACCGACTGCTCAATGACCTGCTTGAGCGTGAGGAGGGCAACGGCGCGAAGCCGGTGGCCCGCTGGTACCGTGACCTTATCTTGGCGGCAGAGATCGGGGCTGACCGTGACTGGACGTTCCTGCGGACACGGCCCCAAGTGCGGGTGGAACGGGTGCAACGCGACCTCCGAGTGGGCTTGGTTGCGCTCCTCACCGACGTGGCACAACCGCTCCCGCTGCCCGAACGGATCAACGCAGGCACGCTCCTTGGCACGCTAAGCGACCCGCGTATCCCCGTCACCGCCGCGCAGTGGCAGACCGAGTGGGCACGGTGCACCACTACCTTCGGTGCCCCAACCGGCTACTGGTGCTACGTGCGCCAGGGTGCGTACCGCATCGGCGGGTGGGCAGCGAAGGAGCCAGAGGCGACTATTTCGTTGTCCGCCTTCTGGCTGGCTCGCTACCCCATTACGG